>NZ_JANEWI010000024.1:0-78408 GCF_028069775.1 Citrobacter sp. Igbk 17
ATCTATAAATAAACCTAAATGAAAATTGTTTTCATTTAGAAGTCAAATAATATTTCTGCGTTTCTTGTTTTATATTCCAAAAATATGTTAAGGTTGCGCCCGTCGTTGGGGAGTAGCCGATTTCCAGACTCCGGAAATGTACGTGTCAACATACTCGTTGAAAAACGTGGCACGTACGGACTGAACATCACGTTTAGTCAGGCGAGACCATAGGCACATCAACTGCAATGCATATTTGAATGGCTCTGTATAGACAGTGGGTCCGCTCAGTGTGCATGGTTACTGGGGGCAGTGATGTGTTTTATGGAATACCCCGGTCAGGACGCTGTTATGAATATCACCGCAACTGTTCTTCTCGCTTTCGGCATGTCGATGGATGCTTTCGCGGCATCAATTGGCAAAGGCGCCACCTTACATAAACCTAAATTCTCTGAAGCCCTGCGTACCGGCCTTATTTTTGGTGCAGTCGAGACCCTTACGCCGCTAATTGGCTGGGGAATGGGCATGCTTGCCAGCAAATTCGTGTTGGAGTGGAACCACTGGATCGCCTTCATCCTGCTGATCTTTTTAGGTGGCCGAATGATAATCGAAGGTTTCCGCGACAATGGCGATGAAGACGAAGAGCCACAGCGCCGCCACGGTTTTTGGCTACTGGTTACCACCGCAATCGCCACCAGTCTCGATGCAATGGCCGTCGGCGTAGGTCTGGCCTTTCTTCAGGTGAACATCATCGCGACTGCGCTTGCTATCGGCTGCGCCACATTAATTATGTCTACTCTCGGGATGATGATCGGGCGTTTTATTGGCCCGATGTTGGGCAAACGCGCGGAAATTCTGGGTGGGGTAGTCCTGATTGGTATCGGTGCCCAGATTCTCTGGGCACACTTTCACGGTTAATCTACACGTTGCCAGATATGAATACTAAAGTCTGTCTGGCAGTCAAATACCGATTTCTCCGCCAACGCCTCCCAGACTTCCGGTTTTGCTCGCCAGGCAAACGGCGTCATTTGCAGTAATGCGACCGCCTCACTACCATTGAGCTGCATCGGATACCCCAGTGCAATACTCTGTTGCAGGACAAAGCCGTCAAGCTGCTCTGTATGAGGCGCATGCAGACGCACCTCATCATAAATCAGCCCCTTAAGCTCCATTAAATGCCGTGGGCCTGGCGTTGCCGTAATCACCCACCCACCCGGTTTAACCACACGAGCCAGCTCTTGCGCTTTGCAGGGGGCGTAGATCCTGATAATGGCGTCCATTGACGCATCGGCAAACGGCAGACGATGGCTTGAGGCAACGCAAAAAGTCACTTGTGGATAGCGCCGGGCTGCAGCCTTAATCGCCACCTTCGAAACGTCCAGACCAAAGGTCGAGCCATTCGCTATCGCATCCGCGAAAGCGCGGGTGTAGTACCCTTCCCCACAGCCGATATCCAGAATCGACACATGACTTTTTCCCAGCCTCTCGCTGAGCGCGTTCACAATCGCATCGCGCAGCGGTTGATAGTGCCCGGCATCCAGAAATGCCCGGCGAGCCTGCATCATTTCCGCACTGTCACCCGGATCGCGTGACCGCTTATGCTGAACCGGTATCAGGTTGACATACCCCTCTTTTGCCACGTCAAACTGATGCCGTCCAGGGCACACAAAACTGTTATTCGCTTGAGTAAGAGGCTGATGACAAAGGGGACAGGAAAACGACATGACAACTCCGGCTGGTGATTTAAGGGCGCAAGTGTAACGCGATTCGCGCCCCGCGAAAATAACTTACAGCGACGGTGAGGCCTGGCTACTACCATGCATCACCAGCAGATGGTCAGAATCGGCTGGCATCCCGTCGGGTTTCACGTTTTCCAGACGCAGGACATCCCCCATGATCTGGCTGAACACCGGGGCCGATACCGCACCGCCGTAGTAAGCGCCGTTTTGTGGGTTATTTATCACCACGACCAGCGCGAATTTCGGATCACTGGCAGGGGCAACCCCTGCCGTATAAGCCACGTATTTATCGACGTACTTACCGTCATCGCCTATTTTTTTTGCCGTCCCGGTTTTCACCGCAACACGATAATCCCTCACCGCAGCCTTGGTCCCACCGCCGCCGGGTAGCGCAACGCTCTCCATCATATGTTCAACCTGATGCACCAGCGCCTCTGGCATTACACGAGTTCCTATCACTGGTGGGTCGATACGTGTAATTGAAAGCGGTCGGTAGACGCCAAAACTGCCGATAGTGGCATAGACATGTGCCAGTTGGAGCGGTGTCACCATTAACCCATAGCCGAATGCAAAGGTCGCGCGGTCCAAATCGCTCCAGTAACGTCGCTGGGGCATTAAGCCGCTACTTTCCCCGGTGAGACCTAAGCCAGTTGGATCACCGAAGCCAAAGCTTTTATAGGTATCCAGCAGTTTCTGTACCGGCATTGCCAGCGAAAGGTGCGACACGCCGGTATCGCTCGATTTCTGCAAAATACCGGTAAGCGATAGCTCAGGGTAAAACCCGACGTCGCGGATACGATGGCCATCAACATTAAAGGGGTGGGTATCAATCACGCTGTCAGGCTGTACAATCCCCTGCTGCAGAGCGGTCATAATCACTAATGGTTTGACTGTTGAGCCAGGTTCAAAGGTGTCACTAATTGCACGGTTGCGGAAATCATCCAGTACCGCGCCTTCGCGGTTATTAGGGTTAAAATCGGGAAAACTTGCCATCGACAGGATTTCACCGGTGGCAATACTTACCAGCACCGCCGCACCAGAATCCGCTTTATTCCATGTCACGGCATTGTCCAGCGCATCTTCAGTCACCGTCTGCAAACGCTCATCAATACTGAGCTGCAATTCGTGCGCGGGGACCGGCATCACTTCCGTGATATTTTCAATCACATGCCCAAACTTGTCTTTGCGCACAAGACGAGAGCTGGGTTTACCCATCAACTGACTGTTGAAGCTTTTCTCCAGGCCTTCAATACCTTGTCCATCAATGTTCGTAAAGCCGATGAGATTCGCCGCCACATGACCTGCGGGATAGAAACGGCGGGATTCTTCGCGCAGATTGATCCCCGGGAGATTAAGATCATCGACCCACTCTGCCTGCTGCGGAGAAATCTGTCGTGCCAGATAGATAAAACGTCCGCCAGGGTTACTGTTTACACGTTCCGCCAGTGAACTGAGTGACAGATGCAGGGTTCTGGCCAGTGCTTGCCAACGTTCGTTATAACCCACGCCCCCCTTGCTAATAATGGTCTTGGGATCGGCCCAAACTGCATTCACCGGCACGCTTACTGCGAGGGGACGTCCTTCTCTGTCGGTAATCATCCCGCGCGGTGAGGCGATTGTGACTTCACGTAACGAACGCATATCCTCCTGCTTGACCAGACTCGTAGGGGTGACGATTTGTAACCACGCAACCCGACCAAGCAACAATCCCAGACTCAACAATATTGCCACACAAAGCAGGGCAAAACGTACGGGAGTAAAATTGCGCGCATCGCCGTCGTTTTTCTTTTTCACCGGGGCTCCAGCAAGATAGTTTTTCAGGTGACTGATTTAACGGGAATTGCCGGGATAAAGCGGGGAAAACAATGCTACGAACATCACGCCTTTGCAACAAAGCACTAATGGAGAGGCATTCAGAAATATTTTGACGTAACTTGAATTAAAAAGCCCCGCATAAGCGAGGCTTTATATCTGAATTGGTTGCGCCTGAGCGCTTCAAATCAGTGGTGTCGATCAGATAGCTGTTACGTTAACAGCAGCCGGACCTTTCTGGCCGTCCTGAATTTCGAACTCAACGTTCTGGCCTTCAGCCAGAGTTTTGAAGCCGTTACCCTGGATAGCGGAGAAGTGTACGAACACGTCTTTGCTGCCATCAGCCGGAGTAATGAAACCAAAACCTTTAGACTCGTTG
Source organism: Citrobacter sp. Igbk 17 (assembly GCF_028069775.1). Classification (NCBI taxonomy): domain Bacteria; kingdom Pseudomonadati; phylum Pseudomonadota; class Gammaproteobacteria; order Enterobacterales; family Enterobacteriaceae; genus Citrobacter; species Citrobacter sp. Igbk 17. Next base: position 3,910 of record NZ_JANEWI010000024.1, read on the forward strand.
AACCACTTAACTTGACCTTTAATCTTTGCCATTTGCAAAATTCCTTAGAGTATTTTCTTCGCCCGCAGGCATAACATAGATAAAACTGAGACATTACTGCTTGAGGCACTAATATAAGGTTCGGCAGAGAAGCGGTATTCAACGTCAACGTGTTTACTCAGGACTTCTTTACTGAAAATGCCACACATAAACAGAACTGTACCTCGTTTAACCCAAACCGTGTTATCACATACAACGTTAATAATGGCAAGCCATTTTTAAACGTGTCTCGATCGGTCGCACAAATCCCGCAGTTCATCAAACAACAACTGCACAGTTATGCGCCAGGCCAAGTAGAGATATATCCCCGCCTCTCACCCTTGCCCCGGCAGGCCTGCGCCGTAGCAGGGACTTTTCTACCATAGCTCATCAGGTTGAACTGTTCCAGATTATCTGTCACAGCCTCTGCCGGATATCATTTTTTATGCTGAGTAATGCATAAAATATCACAAGCATAAAAATGAGATCAGCATTCTGGTTTTGCACCAAAATAATGAAAGAATGATGACAATGCACAAAAAAAAGTAAGAGAAACGTTTCGCTGATAATAAAACGATCGGTATCACAAAAATGACACAATCATATTATTAATCTATGGATAATTATATTTATGTCGAACCAGAGATAAGATATTAATTGGTCAGAGCATCTGGAAAAGCGCAGGTTCCACGTGTGCCAGCGCAGTAATTACTGGATTGTTGCAGAAGAAAATAATCTGATATCGTTGACGACAGGATGAAGCATCTGAGAATAGCATCTACAGACTCTCACCCTGTCTTTCTGTTTACTACCGTTCGGCTACCAGGCGAATGATGTCATCATCTTCATCCTGAGTTTGCACCGCAGCAGGCTCTTCTGCTTTTTCCGGTTCGTTAGCTTCACAAAGACGACGGAGCAATGCGTTCTGTCGTTTTTGCTGATCCAACAACGCCTCAAGCAGTTCAATCTGCTCGTTAGTACGCGAACTTGCCCGATTGATGAAAAACCACAATACAAGCCCGATTACCAGAACCACCACCGATACCGCTAAAGACGCAAAACTCAACGCGCCAGAATTCAAAACTTCGTTCATTTCACCACCTCAATGTAGACAGCGTAGTTTACCATTGCCGCACAAGAAGGTAATCAACTGTTACTGAAATGCGCTTACCAGGGAATAAATTTATTGATGGCGCAAATTCCGCTGAAAAATTGTACGTCCTGATCGCACATGATGTTGAACACCTGCGCCCACATCAGCATGCATACCAGCACGACAACTATCAGGACCACCCATCGAATTTTTTTCACTCCAACTCCACTCTCCAAACCTACAGCTTATGTTGATAAATTATCATGAGTTACCTAAACCCTAAGTTAACTGTAACGGCATTAAATGTTTTTAGGAATGATTCACTTGTTTCATCCCGTGTACAGGCTAATCTAAGAATAACGAGAAAAGATAAGAGGTTGTAATGCGTCTGATTATCCGCGCTATTGTGTTGCTCGCTCTGGTTTGGATCGGTTTATTACTGAGTGGCTACGGCGTTTTGATAGGAAGTAAGGAGACTGCAGCAGGTCTGGGCCTGCAATGTCAATATCTGACCGCCCGCGGGACCAGCACCGCGCAATACGTCCATACCAACAGCGGCATCATTGGCCTATCAGATTGTCCCCTGTTGAGGAAAAGCACCGTAGTTATCGATAACGGTTAATATAGCAGCAAAAAGTCAGTACGTTATTTGCTCCGGCTACGACGGCAGGTCGTAAAAAAACCCGATACGCTGTATCGGGTTTTTTGCGTTTCGCAACGCGTTAAAATCAGAACGGGTAATCGTTGTAACCCATTTGCTCTGAAATCTTACGCGCTGCGGTGTGCAGCATTTCGACATATTCGTGCAAACGTTCTTCAGAAAAACGCAGCGTCGGGAATGAGATACTCAGACCCGCAATAACCACGCCGAAACGATCAAATACCGGTACACCGATGCAGCGCAGTCCTTCTTCCTGCTCTTCGTTGTCTTCGCCATAGCCCTGCTCACGGACTTTGTCCAGCAATACCAGTAATTCATCGGTGTTCGTGATTGTACGATCTGTACTGCGTTTGTACTCAATACCATCCAGAATTTGTTTCACTTCATCGCGGTCACGCCATGCCAGCAGTACTTTACCAATAGCGGTACTGTACAGCGGATTACGACGACCTACGCGGGAATACATGCGCAAATTGTACATCGAGTCAATTTTATGGATGTAGACAATGCTGTCTTCATCCAGCGCACCAAGATGTACTGTTTCTTTGGTCAGACGCGAAAGTTCACGCATCTGGATGTCAGCGCTACGGATCAGATCAACGTTCTGTAATGCACGCGCGCCCAGCTCAAATAGTTTCAGGGTCAGGGAATATTTCTCAGACTCGCCTTCTTGTGCCACATAACCCAGCGTTTTCATGGTCTGCAAAAAGCGATAAACGGTGCTTTTCGACATCATGACGCGTTGTGACAATTCGGTAATACCAATTTCGCGCTCTTCACCCAGCGCCTGCAGGATGCCAAAAACCTTCAGCACAGAAGATACAGAATCGGGTTGTTTATCCAGATCTGCGATAGCCATTTACCACCTCATTGCGAGTGTTTTATAAAAATCAGAACCGGTTTTTATTATAATTTCACGTACCAACCGCCGCAATCTGTCTTTGCTCACTTAGTTACAAATCTGCGACCTAACGCCTGAATATCAATGCTAAAATTATTATTCTCATCATAATTTCCGACAAAATTGACTTCCTATGGAAAAAATTCAGGCCGATGGCCTGCCATTGCCCCAGCGATATGGTGCAATTTTAACCATTGTTATTGGCATCTCTATGGCAGTACTGGACGGCGCAATTGCTAACGTTGCCCTGCCGACGATTGCCACCGATCTTCAGGCCTCCGCAGCCAGCTCAATCTGGGTCGTTAACGCCTACCAAATCGCGATTGTCGTATCACTCCTGTCTCTCTCATTTTTGGGTGATATGTTTGGCTACCGACGCATATACAAGTGCGGACTGGTGGTATTTCTGCTCGCATCACTCTTCTGTGCCCTCTCCGATTCGCTGCACATGCTCACACTGGCGCGAGTGGCTCAGGGTTTCGGCGGCGCGGCATTGATGAGCGTGAATACAGCACTCATTCGCCTGATTTATCCGCAGCGCCAGCTTGGGCGAGGCATGGGGATCAACTCCTTTATCGTGGCGGTTTCCTCAGCAGCAGGCCCGACTATTGCGGCAGCGATCCTTTCGATTGCCTCGTGGAAATGGTTGTTTCTGATTAACGTTCCACTGGGGATTATCGCGTTGCTGCTGGCCATGCGCTTCCTGCCACCTAATACACCGCGTAACAATAAGCCACGTTTTGATCTGCCCAGCGCGGTAATGAATGCACTAACGTTCGGTTTGCTAATCACCGCACTAAGTGGTTTTGCACAAGGGCAATCGCTTAAGTTAATTGGTGCTGAGCTCGTAGGTCTCATCGTGGTAGGTTTTTTCTTTATCCGTCGCCAGCTCGCACTACCGGTACCGTTATTACCGGTTGACCTGCTGCGCATTCCGCTGTTTTCGCTCTCGATTTGCACGTCAATCTGTTCATTCAGCGCGCAAATGTTGGCGATGGTTTCCCTGCCCTTCTTTTTGCAAACCGTACTGGGTCGTAGCGAAGTCGAAACAGGACTACTACTGACCCCATGGCCACTCGCAACCATGGTCATGGCACCGCTGGCTGGTTATCTGATTGAACGCGTTCATGCGGGTCTTTTAGGTGCGCTGGGTATGGCCGTCATGGCAAGCGGGTTATTCTCGCTGGTGCTACTGCCTGCAACGCCTTCTGATTTTAATATCATCTGGCCGATGATTTTATGCGGTGCGGGTTTTGGCCTGTTCCAGTCACCGAATAACCACACCATCATCACCTCCGCGCCGCGTGAACGCAGTGGCGGTGCGAGCGGGATGCTGGGAACGGCACGCTTGCTTGGACAAAGTACCGGGGCAGCACTGGTTGCATTGATGCTAAACCAATTTGGCGACAGCGGTACGCACGTCTCGCTGATTACTGCGGGCATCCTGGCAACTGTTGCGGCTATTGTTAGCGGATTACGCATAACCCAGCCCCGGATTAAGGCATAAAAAAAGCGCGTCTTTCGACGCGCTTTCTCTTTTTCGTTTACCACGGATTACTTCAGGTATTCACCACTACGCAGCGCTTCAATGCGTTTATCCAAAGGTGGGTGAGTCATAAACAGCTCACTCAACGATTTGGATTTACCGTTGATGCAGAACGCCATCATGCTGGTCGCTTCCTGCGGCTCATAACTGGTTTTCAGACGCTGCAATGCAGCAATCATCTTCTCACGACCAACCAGTTTTGCAGAACCGGCATCCGCATGGAATTCACGATGGCGTGAGAACCACATGGTAATAATGCTCGCCAGAATACCGAACACCAGTTCCAGCACCGTCGCCACGGCAAAATAGATTAATGGGTTACCGTTACTTTCCTCACCTTCATCGCGGTTCCCACCCATAAAACCAGCGGCAATTTGCGCAAGAATACGCGAAATGAAGATAACAAAGGTGTTCACTACCCCCTGAATCAGCGTCATGGTAACCATATCGCCATTGGCAATGTGGCTAATTTCATGCGCAATAACAGCTTCAGCTTCATCCGGGCTCATGTTTTGCAGCAGGCCAGTACTAACCGCTACCAGCGAAGCATCCCGGCGTGCGCCGGTAGCAAACGCGTTAATATCAGGCGCGTGATAGATAGCGACCTGCGGCATTGCAATTCCGGCCTGACGAGCCTGAGTCGCTACCGTATTCATCAGCCAGCGTTCTCTCTCATTACGCGGCTGCTCAATAACTTCTCCACCAACGGACTTTAACGCCATCCATTTGGACATCAGCAGCGAAATGAAGGAACCACCAAAACCAAACAGCAGTGCCATGATTAACAAGCCTTGAACGCTGCTTGACTGAATCCCTGTCAGGCTCAATACCAGCCCGAAAACGACCATCACAGCCAGGTTCGTCAGCAGGAAGAGCGCGATTCGCATCATAATTTTCTTTTAACCTCAATTTAACAAAACGCACTATGCGATTACCCATATCGTATGGGTCTTACGGCTATTTTCAAGCATGCATAGGTGCTAAGTCACCAGAAAGACACAACTTTACATTTTATCGTATCAGACTGACGACTTCATGCGCTTGTTAAAAAAACAGGCACAATTTCTTGTGCCTGTTTGACGTTATTGACTGGTCGCGGGCTGTTCCGCTGGCTTTTCTTTTTCAAGATGCGCCAGGTCGAGCGCGATTTTCACCGTTTCATCCAGATACGGATCTGGCTCCTGGTAATCCTTCGGCAGATCGTCCAGTTTCTTCAGCAACGGCTTTCCTTCTCGCTTAAACCGATCGTTGATACGCGCCAGACGCATTGCGTCATCTTCGTTATTCTCTTTCTCACGCTGGGCGTAATTCAAAGAGGCGATGTTGCGCTTATCCTTCATTGCGTTGAAACGCGCAATGTCTTTCATGATGTACTGGAACTCAGGATCGTTCGCAATACGTGCATTGTGCTCTTTCAGCAATTCCGGCCCAAACGGCGTCAGGTTATCGGACTTGGTGTAGGTTGCAGCATCAATGCTGTCCCACGGCAGCGCGTTATCTTCGAACTTCTCACCGGTTTCGGTTTCTTCATTACCTGTTGGCATGATGATATCCGGCGTTACGCCCTTACGCTGCGTACTGCCACCATTAACGCGGTAGAACTTCTGAATGGTGTACTGAACAGAACCCAGTGCCGGCCATTCCGGACGCAGCATCTGATCGTAAATACGATTCAGAGAACGATACTGCTGTACGGTACCCTTACCAAACGTCGGTTCACCGACAATCAGTGCACGGCCGTAATCCTGCATCGCTGCGGCAAAAATCTCTGATGCAGAGGCACTGAAGCGGTCAACCAGCACCACCAGCGGGCCTTTGTAGTAAACAACGCCATCGGTATCGCTGTCTTCGCGCACCTTGCCGTTGTTATCACGGACCTGGACAACCGGACCAGAAGGGATAAACAGACCGGAAAGCGAGACCGCTTCGGTCAGTGCGCCACCACCGTTGGTACGCAGATCGATAATCACGCTGCTGACATTCTGTTTTTCCAGTTTCTGCAGCTGAACTTTGACGTCATCCGTCAGGCCAACATAGAAACCAGGAATATCCAGTACGCCGACTTTTTCTTTGCCAACGGTTTTCACCGACATTTTAACGGCACGGTCTTCCAGACGAATACGCTCACGCGTCAGCGTAACTGTACGTGTCTTGGTGCCCTTACCCGCAGGCAGGATCTCAAGGCGAACTTTGCTGCCTTTTGGTCCTTTGATCAGTGCGACAACATCATCCAGACGCCAGCCAATCACATCGACCATGCCTTTACCGGTCTGACCGACGCCAACAATACGATCGCCAACGCTTATCGCTTTGCTCTTCGCTGCCGGGCCACCTGCAACCATGGAATTAATGACGGTGTAGTCATCATCCATTTGCAGAACCGCGCCAATACCTTCCAGAGACAAGCTCATTTCAGTATTGAACTGCTCAGTATTACGTGGAGACAGGTAGTTAGTATGTGGATCAATTTCACGTGCAAACGCGGTCATCGCCAGTGAGAACACATCTTCACTGTTTGTCTGCGCCAGACGGCGGATGGCGAATTTGTAACGACGTGTCAGTGTTTCACGGATTTCAGCGTCGGTTTTACCCGTCAACTTCAGGCTGAGTTCGTCAAATTTAACCTTGCCGTCCCACTGCGCATTCAGCTCTGCTTCGCTTTTCGGCCACGGAGCTTTACTCCGATCGAGGTTAAAGTTGTCGTTACCGGTGAAATCCATTGGACGAGCCAGTACGCTTAATGCGTACTGGTAGCGTTCAAACCGACGCTTTTGCGCCAGATTATAGAGATCGTAAAAGACATCGAGCTTGCCCGAACGCAGTTCATCACCGAGGACGGTTTTCTTTTTGGCAAACTGCTCGATATCGCTCGCCAACAGCACGTTATGGCTGTAGTCGAGCAGATTCAGATAGCGGTCAAAAATTTTCGCCGAAAACGCCTGATCCAGATCGAACTGGCGATAATGTGAACGCGTAAAGCGTGATGTCACACGTTCACTCACCGTCGCATGCTGGGTTTCTTCCTTTAAAACGGGGATTTGATCGGCACGCGTGATGTCTTCCACAGCGAGTGCCTGGCCTGCAAATGCAAGCAGACCAGCTAACGCAGTAAGCCTAAAAAAAGTGTTCATGCCAGGCCTGGCCTCCGTTTCAGAACACCAGGTGTTCTGCGCGTACAATCAAAGACATACCCGAATTCAGCTGTACACGGACGCCATCTTTGGTGATTTCTAATACGGTGGCATCCATCGCATTATTACCTGCTTTCACCTTCAGAGACTGCCCTACCGTCAGCACTGAAATATCAGATACTGGGGTATGCTGTTCTTCACGAGGAGCACGCGGTGCTTTTGCCACTGGTTTTTCAGCGCGAGGTTTACGCTCAGCACTTTCTTTACGACGCGGTGCAGGACGCGGCTTGCGCTCACGACGCGGTGCGTCTTCTTTTTCACCAGCAGCGGCCGCCGCTTCGCGTTTTTTCGCCTGTTGCTCTGCACGTTGCGCCTGAACGCGGGCTTTAGCTTCTTCAAGCTGTTTACGCGCATGTTCAACGTGTTGCTCATCCAGCTCACCACATGGGTTGCCGTCGAGGTCGACACGCGTTGCGCCCAGCTTAACGCCGTACAGATAACGCCAGCTTGAAGTATAGAGACGTAAGGCCGAACGGAGCTGTGTTTTACTGAGGTTCATTTCGCCCTCAACACGCTCTACCAAATCCTGAAAAATGCCAATTTTCAGCGGGCGCGCTTCGCCTTCCGCACTAAAACACTGCGGGAAGCGTTCGGCCAGAAACGCGATGACTTCTTTACTGCTATTCAACTTAGGTTGATTTTCCATGAAATTTCCTGATTACAACGGACGTAGCCAACAAGCGCAGGCATGAACAGGCGTCATTATAATGACGTCATCAGTAATTGCTACGTTATCCGTTGATTATCCTGCGACGGTCGCAAAGAATTTTTTGTAATCCGTCGTTGCAAGCACGGTTTCAAGCTGTGCTACAAGCGTCCGCAGACCCTGTTCATCTTCTTCAGTAAAGCGACCAAACGCTGTGCTATCAATGTCCAACACGCCGATAATTTGATTCTCAACCGTAATCGGCAGAACGATTTCCGCATTGCTGGCAGCATCGCAAGCGATATGGCCATCAAAGGCATGCACGTCCTCTATACGCTGAACCTGGTTCTGCGCCACCGCAGTACCACACACGCCGCGCCCTACCGGGATGCGAACGCAGGCGATTTTCCCCTGGAAGGGACCGAGCACTAGCGTAGTGTTCTCAAGCAGGTAAAAACCTGCCCAGTTCACTTCTGCAAGACGTTCGTACAATAACGCGCTGGTATTCGCCAACGTTGCCAGAAAACTGGTTTCACCTGCCATTAATGCCTGAAAATCACGGTTCAGATCCGTGTATAGCTCTATTTTGTTCATTATGTAATCACTTAGTTGTCTTACTTAAAACTGCACCCTACTAAAATAAACATTAAATGCGTAAATGCTCAAGATCATTCCCATCATGGGTTAAGATAACATTACTTCAACACTTTGATTCGCGATACATGGCCCTAACTTATCCACGCATCACGCCGACTAAAAAAATAGCGATCAGGTCCATTGGTGAAGCGCTACCCCGTGCGCATTACCAACGATGCCCTGAATGTGACCTGCTGTTTAGCTTGCCGAAAATGCGTTCGCACCAAAGTGCATTCTGCCCTCGCTGTCAGGCCAAAATTCGTGACGGCCGTGACTGGTCGTTAACGCGGCTGGCGGCAATGGCTTTCACCATGCTGTTACTGATGCCCTTCGCATGGGGAGAGCCGCTGCTGCACATCTATTTACTAGGCATACGCATTGACGCGAATGTAGTACAGGGCATCTGGCAGATGACCCGGCAAGGCGATCCGCTAACAGCATCCTTCGTGATGTTTTGCGTCATTGGTGCTCCCGTGATACTCGTGTCATCAATCGCTTATCTGTGGTTTGGTAATATTCTCGGTATGAACCTGCGCCCGGTATTATTGATGCTGGAAAGGCTTAAAGAGTGGGTCATGCTTGATATCTATCTTGTTGGCATCGGCGTCGCCTCTATCAAAGTGCAGGACTATGCTTTTCTGCTGCCCGGAGTGGGACTCTATGCATTTATCGCACTGGTGATCCTGAGCATTTTGACGCTGTCGCACCTCAATGTTGAGCAGTTGTGGGAACGTTTTTATCCACAAAGGCCCGCACGCCGCCCCGACGGACAGCTTCGTGTATGCCTCGGCTGTCACTTTACAGGTTATCCTGATGCCCGAGGCCGCTGTCCCCGTTGCCATATTCCATTACGCTGGCGCAGAAATCAGAGCATCCAAAAGTGCTGGGCAGCTCTGCTGGCCTCGATTGTCCTGTTGCTGCCTGCTAATCTGCTGCCCATCTCGGTAATTTACGTTAACGGTGCCCGTCAGGAAGACACTATTCTGACCGGTATCATGTCCCTGGCGAACAGCAACGTTGGCGTAGCGGCCATTGTTTTTATCGCCAGTATCCTGGTGCCATTCACTAAAGTGATTGTGATGTTTACGTTGTTGTTCAGCATCCAGTTTAAATGTGAACAAGGATTACGCACCCGCATCCTGCTACTCCGTATGGTGACCTGGATTGGTCGCTGGTCGATGCTGGACCTGTTTGTTATCGCCTTAACAATGTCACTGATAAATCGCGATCAGATACTTGCTTTTACTATGGGACCGGCTGCGTTTTATTTCGGTGCAGCGGTAATATTGACTATTCTTGCAGTGGAATGGCTGGACAGCCGCTTACTTTGGGATGCACATGAGTCAGGAAACGCCCGCTTCGCAGATTGAAGCGCAAATTAAAACAAAACGCCGTATCTCTCCGTTCTGGCTGCTGCCGTTCATCGCGCTAATGATTGCTGGATGGCTCATCTGGGGCAGCTATGAAGATCGTGGCAATACCGTGACCATCGACTTTATGTCCGCGGACGGCATTGTACCAGGCCGAACTCCCGTGCGCTATCAGGGTGTCGAAGTTGGCACCGTGCAGGATATCAGCCTGAGTAAAGATCTGCGTAAAATTGAAGTTCGCGTCAGTATCAAGTCCACCATGAAGGATGCTTTGCGCAAAGACACGCAATTCTGGCTGGTCACGCCGAAGGCATCACTGGCGGGGGTTTCTGGCCTCGATGCGCTGGTTGGCGGGAACTATATCGGGATGATGCCGGGCACCGGCGAACCGGAAGATCATTTCGTCGCGCTCGACACACAGCCAAAATATCGGCTGAATAATGGCGATTTAATGTTGCATCTGCAGGCTCCCGACCTCGGTTCCCTTAACAGCGGTTCGTTGGTTTATTTCCGCAAGATCCCGGTAGGCCGGGTCTATGACTACACCATCAACCCCAATCATCAAGGTGTAACCATCGATGTCCTGATTGAGCGTCGCTTTACCAATCTGGTGAAAAAAGGCAGTCGTTTCTGGAATGTGTCCGGGGTGAATGCCGATGTCAGCCTGAGCGGCGCAAAGGTAAAACTGGAAAGCCTGGCCGCGCTGGTCAATGGCGCCATAGCCTTTGACTCCCCAGAAGATTCGCAACCTGCTGCCGCCGACGATACGTTTGGGCTATATCAGGATCTCGCCCACAGCCAACGTGGCGTGATTGTCAAACTGGCGCTACCCAACGGCGATGGACTGAAGGCTGGATCAACCCCGCTGATGTATCAGGGCCTGGAAGTCGGTCAACTGACCAGACTGGATTTGAATCCAGGGGGTAAAGTCACCGGTGAAATGACCGTCGACCCCAGCGTTGTAACGCTACTGCGCGATGGCACGCGCATTGAGTTACAAAACCCCAAATTATCATTAAACGATATGAACCTGAGCTCGCTGCTAACAGGAAAAACGTTTGAACTGGTGCCCGGCGAAGGTGAGCCACGTAGCCAGTTTGTGGTGATCCCCGGTGAACAGTCCCTGCTTCATGATCCCGGCGTTATGACGCTTACGCTGACCGCCCCGGAAAGCTACGGCATCGATGCCGGCCAGCCGCTGATCCTTCATGGCGTACAGGTCGGTCAGGTTATCGAACGGAAGCTATCAAGCAATGGCGTTTCATTTATCGTTGCTATCGAGCCACAGCATCGTGCACTGGTGCAGGGTGACAGCAAATTCGTGGTTAATAGTCGAGTGGATGTCAAAGTGGGCCTTGATGGCGTTGAGTTCCTTGGTGCCAGCGCCAGCGAATGGATAAGCGGCGGTATTCGCATTTTACCCGGTACCAAAGGTGAAATGAAAAAAAGCTATCCGCTGTATGCAAACCTCGAAAAAGCCATTGAGAACAGCCTGAGCGATCTGCCCACCACCACCGTCAGCCTGAGCGCCGAGACGCTACCCGATGTGCAGACCGGGTCGGTGGTGCTATACCGCAAATTCGACGTCGGTGAAGTCATTAGCGTACGCCCTCGTGCCGATGCGTTTGATATCGATCTGCATATCAAACCGGAATACCGCAATCTGCTAACCAGCAACAGCGTATTCTGGGCTGAAGGTGGCGCAAAAGTTCAGCTTAACGGCAGCGGCCTGACCGTACAGGCCTCTCCCCTGTCGCGGGCGCTAAAAGGGGCGATTAGCTTCGATAATCTGAGCGGTGCCAGCGCCAGCCAGCGTAAAGGCGACAAGCGTATTTTGTACGCGTCAGAGACCGCTGCACGTGCGGTAGGAGGACAGATTACTCTGCACGCGTTTGACGCCGGGAAACTCGCCGCAGGGATGCCAATTCGCTACCTGGGGATCGATATAGGTCAGATCCAGACCCTTGAACTGCTCACCAGCCGTAACGAAGTTCAGGCAAAAGCGGTGTTGTATCCGGAGTATGTCCAGACGTTTGCGCGTAGCGGTACACGTTTCTCAGTCATTACCCCGCAAATTTCGGCGGCAGGTGTAGAGCATCTGGATACTATCTTACAACCATACATTAACGTGGAACCAGGACGCGGTAATCCGCGCCGTGATTTTGAACTGCAGGAAGCGACGATTACTGATTCACGTTACCTTGATGGTCTGAGTATCGTGGTAGAGGCACCAGAAGCGGGATCACTCAATATCGGTACTCCGGTTCTGTTCAGAGGTATTGAAGTGGGGACCGTCACGGGTCTGACGCTGGGTTCACTGTCCGATCGCGTGATGGTAGCCATGCGCATCAGTCAGCGCTACCAGCACCTGGTGCGCAATAACTCTGTGTTCTGGCTGGCATCTGGCTACAACCTCGATTTTGGCCTCACCGGCGGCGTCGTGAAGACGGGTACCTTCAATCAGTTCATCCGCGGTGGTATCGCGTTTGCCACCCCACCAGGTACGCCACTGGCGCCGAAAGCGCAGGCGGGTAAACACTTCCTGCTGCTGGAGAGTGAACCGAAAGAATGGCGTCAATGGGGAACCGCCCTGCCACGCTAATCTTTCCCCCGCTCCGGCGTACTCGCGCCGGAGCGGTTAGCCTTGTCATACTTCACGTAGGAACGTTGTTGTCCTGTAACTCGAATTATTGAGGGTATATGCTACACTGCGCACTTGTTTTTTTGCCGGTGGTACCAAGTGGCTTATTTTCCTGACGCCTTTCTGACGCAAATGCGTGAAGCAATGCCTTCCACGCTCTCTTTTGACGATTTTCTCGCAGCCTGCCAGCGCCCATTACGCCGCAGCATCCGCGTCAATACGCTGAAAATCTCCGTTGCTGATTTTCTCGACTTAACCGCGCCTTATGGCTGGTCACTCACTCCGGTTCCCTGGTGTGCTGAAGGCTTTTGGATTGAGCGCAACGATGAAGAGTCTGTACCGCTCGGCAGTACGGCTGAGCATTTAAGCGGACTGTTTTATATTCAGGAAGCCAGTTCGATGTTGCCTGTTGCTGCGTTATTTGCCGATAGCAATATCCCGGAGCGGGTGATGGATGTTGCCGCCGCGCCAGGCTCCAAAACCACGCAAATTGCCGCCAAAATGAATAATCAGGGTGCAATTCTGGCGAATGAATTTTCTGCCAGCCGCGTCAAAGTTCTGCATGCCAATATCAGTCGTTGCGGGATTGCGAACGTCGCACTCACTCATTTTGATGGCCGCGTGTTTGGCGCCGCGTTGCCAGAAACGTTTGATGCCATTCTCCTGGACGCACCGTGCTCAGGCGAAGGCGTCGTGCGTAAAGATCCCGATGCACTAAAAAATTGGTCCATCGAAAGCAATCTGGACATTGCTGTTACCCAGCGCGAGCTGCTTGATAGCGCCTTCCACGCCCTTCGCCCTGGCGGCACACTGGTTTATTCCACCTGCACACTTAACCGTGATGAAAATGAATCCATCATGCAGTGGCTAATAGAGACTTACCCGGGCGCCGTCGAATTTCTTCCTCTGGGTGATTTATTCCCGGAGGCCGGACGCGCCCTGACACCAGAGGGATTCCTGCATGTCTTCCCGCAAATTTATGACTGTGAAGGCTTCTTTGTCGCGCGTTTGCGAAAAACTGCCCCTATACCTGCACTGCCAGCGCCGAAATATAAGGTGGGAAATTTCCCCTTCAGCCCGCTGAAAAGCCGGGAAGTCGCACAAATCACCCAGGCCGCTACTGCCTGTGGATTGCAGTGGCAAGACAATCTGCGCCTTTGGCAGCGTGATAAAGAAATTTGGTTATTCCCGACAGACATTGAACCACTGATTGGTAAAGTTCGTTTTTCCCGCCTCGGGATTAAACTCGCTGAAACCCACAATAAGGGTTACCGCTGGCAGCATGAGGCGGTTATCGCCCTTGCTAACCCAGAACACCGCAATGCGTTTGAACTGACGCTTGAAGAAGCGGAAGAGTGGTATCGCGGCAGAGATGTCTACCCACAAACCTCTCCAACAACCGACGATGTACTGGTTACGTTCCAGCGTCAGCCGATTGGACTGGCAAAACGGATCGGATCACGGTTGAAGAACAGTTATCCACGCGATCTTGTCCGGGATGGTAAACTCTTTACGGGATAACGCACGTTTTTACTGGCGCTTTTGCTAACGTTGACTACGCTGAAAAATGGGCGGCTTAACTGGTCGTACCACAACCAGCAAATCAACGGAGAGTACGATGATGAAAACCAGTGTGCGCATTGGCGCTTTTGAAATCGACGACGCCGAGTTACATGGCGAATCGCCGGGGGACCGAACGTTAACCATTCCTTGTAAATCCGATCCGGATTTATGTATGCAACTGGACGCCTGGGATGCCGACACCAGCGTCCCGGCCCTTCTCAATGGAGAACATTCCGTTCTATTCCGCGAGCACTACGATCGTAAGTCAGATGCCTGGGTCATGCGCTTTGCCTGATTCAAAAAGAACCCGTCGCCAGACGGGTTATTTATTGGCGTTAAAACAGTTGACTCTAAGTACGCAGGCACAGAAGAAAGCGATGGTTCCCCCCGCAGCCAGCACACTATAAGCGAGTTCCCAGCTTTGCGTTGAATCCATCACCACACCAAATGACAAAGGCGCAAGAGACCCCACACCAAATCCAAGTAGCGACCGCAATCCCATCACACTCCCCAGCTTTGCCTGAGGCACATTATCGGCAATCGCGGCAGATAAAACGCCCGAATCGCCAAGAATGAAGAAACTCCCCATAAACGCAAACAGCAACGTCCACCCCGCCCCCCAGGAAGCCGATAATCCCATCAGGAGTGAACTCAACGCGCCGGCAGCGCCCATGAAGATCAACACCGTTGCGCGATTAAAATAATCGGAGATTGCTCCTACAATCAGCGTCGAGAACATCCCCGATAAATGTACGGCACAGGCGACGATCAATCCGGTGGTTATCGGCTCCATCTGCCAGGCTTGCAACGCACCCGTCACCAGGCTTGGGGTCCATGCCCAGCTCCCCAGTAACTCCCAGCAATGCGCAATATAACCCGCCATCAGCAGTATTGCGCCAACCGACAGAACATGGCGCTTTGCCGATCCCCCCTGCTTCTGCGTCCTGTGCATGTCTTCCTGATAGCCGGATAACGCCACTGAACCGGATACCGCACCAACCAATGCGCCAGCGGCACATAAATAGAACGCAAAGGACGCTCCCCAGCGCAATGCTCCCCAGGCGGAGATAAATACCGACAGCAGGTAGCCAAACGAACCTGCGGCCAGGATCATCCCAACGGCAAGTCCTCGTTTGGGCACACTGTTCATACCCATCGCCAACATCATCGCTGGCGTATAGGCCCCACCCTGGGTCAATCCGACGAAGGCCATCATGACCAGAGCGGAAGAGTAAGAGCGGGCAAAACAGGCGAAAAGCAATAAAGCGAACACACCAAACCACGAGAAAATGAGATACACCTTGCGAGCCCCCAGATAGTCACACAGCCAGGAGGCAGCAAATAAGGCACAGGCGTTTGAAATACTAAATACCGTCTGTATTGTTCCCGCAGCGGCGGCGTCGATATGCCACTCATCGCGTATTACCGGAAGTGCACCAGCAAAAGCCATTGTCCCCAGGCATGTCCCCGCCCGGCCAAGGCAAAACAAATTGAATGCTTTCACTAAAATTGCCTTCAGAAAAAGTGGATATCAATAGTGAATCAGAGCGTTGCGGGCCATGTTATGAGCAAGGGGAAGACGCTGACAAACGATCTTTATTGCGTCCATTGGTTGAGTTAGACTCAACCAATGACACGATTACTCTCGCTCCCCCATTTGCCGGCATTCGAAGCTGCTGCACGCAGAAGCAGCTTCAGTGCGGCTGCTGATGAACTGTTTATCACCACAGGAGCAGTCAGCCGACACATCCGCACACTGGAAGAACAACTGGGTGTACAACTGTTTTATCGTGCACACAAATCTGTCAGGCTGACGAGTGCCGGTGAGACCTTTTCCCGCGTCGCAACACGGTTACTCGATGAACTTGCGCAGGCAGAAAAAGAGGTCAGCGCTAACGTTTTTTCGGGAAGATTAACCGTCCAGTGCCTGCCCACATTCGCCATGCACTGGCTAATGCCAAGACTGGCTGAGCTGAATGAAGTCCACCCTGAGCTCACCGTCGATGTCACCACCAGCATCGGTCCCGTTAGCTTTGCCTCTCTCTTTGATATCGCTATTCGCCGGGATCCGGCGCATTTTTCCGGACTTAAACCTGTGCCATTTCTTCGGGAATCAAGCCTGCTGGTTTGCAGCCAGCAGTATCTGCACAGCCGACCGCTGGTCTCGCCAGATCAACTGGGCGATCATATAAAAATTCAAATTCGTGCGCGTAACGATCTCTGGAAACGCTGGCATAGCCATTTCCCAAATGATCATCATGAAAGTAACCAGATTATCACGCTGGATCATACGTTTGCGGCAATGCAGGCGGCTGAAGATGGCTTGGGTTTGGTTGTAATGCCCTATTTATTCTGTGAAAAACACCTGAAAACAGGAAGGCTGGTTGCGCCATTTGGCGATTTGACCATCGATACCGGAACCTACTCTCTGCTATGGAACGACAGACAAGATGAGGCGGTAAGAAAATTTACCCACTGGTTGCAATCTTTTGAACTGCCCGCTGAAACATCCCTGCCCTTCACGAGTGAACACACAGTGACGCGTTAACGTATTTCTCCTCGCCCCATTAACTGCAATTTCTTCTACACTATTGATACGGCAACACAATTTGAGGATGGAATGTTCACGCTGATTCTTTTTGTTTGCTACCTGGATGGCGGTTGTGAAGATATCGTGGTTGATGTCTACAATACGGAACAGCAGTGCCTAATTTCGATGGACGATCAGCGTATTCGCAACGGCGGATGCTTACCTGCCGAAAACTATATCGACAGCTTCTGGCACCCTGCTCAGGAATATAGTGATTTCTAATTATTGTAACTGTACCAACGTTAGCTCGCCGCCAAATACCGCGCCGGTATCAATATAGTGCAGATTATCGCGATCAAGCCGATGGCGCAGAGGCGTATGGCCAAACCAAAAGTGATCTGCGCCATGAATTCCACTGCCTTTATTCATTAATCGCG
Organism: Citrobacter sp. Igbk 17; assembly: GCF_028069775.1. Taxonomy (NCBI): domain Bacteria; kingdom Pseudomonadati; phylum Pseudomonadota; class Gammaproteobacteria; order Enterobacterales; family Enterobacteriaceae; genus Citrobacter; species Citrobacter sp. Igbk 17. The sequence continues at coordinate 21,143 of NZ_JANEWI010000024.1, forward strand.
CACGATCCCACAACACCCGTTGTAAATCGACCTCTTTTCGCCACAGATAATCATCATCCGGGTAATCAGCGTGGGCAATCACATGTACGCCATTCTGACAATGCAGTTCCAGAATCCACGGTAATTGCTGACAGGCTTCAAGAGCAAACCTTGCCGCGGGTTGTGCTGCGTGCGAAAACCACGAACCCCCATTCATAAACCACAACTGCAGATCCCCCGTCACCAGTGCATCCAGCGCCATTTGCTCGTGATTCCCCCTGACCGCCACGATCCAGTTCCGGCGAAGCAACTGTAGGCAGCGCAGACTATCAGGCCCACGATCGGTAACATCGCCGACAGAAACCAGCAGATCGCGCCACGGATCAAACCGACACTGGCGCAGTTTATCCATCAGCATAGAAAAACAGCCGTGAAGATCCCCCACGACCCAGATGTGACGCCAGTTTGTTCCTTCTATCTTTTGGTAGACGTTATCAGGCTGCCCCATATGACCTTCTGCACTCAGATATTCCCTGCCTATAACTTTAGCAACAGCGCCATGAAATGAGGAGAATGCCGCATGCGACACGCGATGATTTGCGCAGGGTACGATTTGACATCACGACAAACCCTCTGCCGTCGATGTCATGCAGACAGAATAACTATGCTGTGAATGCTGCCCACATGTCGCCTATGCAATAGGGCTTCTTCACTTTTAATAGCGCTACTACTCTGCCTGGCCCATCCGTTACTTCATTGATAGATCAACTGGTTTCAGTGGCTCCCTCAGTTCAGTATCATGAAAATCTTTGTATCGTGGTTCAAGACGAGCTGATTCTGAAAGAATAACTCGGTTATCCCGAAAACTCAGATGGTCACTATCAAATAACTTATGGAGATCAGCAGCAAGTGCAATTCCATTTTCTACACTCGGTAATCCTTTATTGGCATGGCTAATTATATGGCAAGCTTCAACTGCCAAAGAACTGCCAGTAATTGCGCATTTACTGCCCCAATTTAACATCACCGCTTTGCGAAACTTTGCCTGCTCCCGGCGAATCTTAACCATGCGTAAACCGTCTTCCCTGCGAGCATATTTTCCAATTTGATCCTCAGGTACAGCAATCAGTAAACTGAGAACCGACACAATTTCTTCGCACAACGGAGCTTCGAATGAAACTCCCTGATGACAGAAATGTCGTTTAAAATTAGTCCACGCCTCTTTTCGATTGCTGGGGGGAAGTTGTTCACCAACAAGCACTTCATCCATTGGTAGGAAAGTATCAAGATTGGATAAGTCTTTCAGCTGAACTCGATAGGGATAAGCACTGTTTGGGTCTACTAAAGTGTCAATAATTTCGAACACACCACACAACTGGAAATCTCGCTTTCCAGAGAGTTTTTGAATAACAAAAAGGCGGTCACCCGGGTTCACTTGACGGGTTTTCCATTCCTGCCCAACCCCGTACCCATTACTGTAGTCAAAATCTTTTGTATTTTTGGGACCATGATAAGCATAGAAATATTTCATTTTTATTCCTTTTGAAGAGCCAATAAAGAGTAATATCGACAATCCCACGAGAAAACTTAACGTATAAATGCTGTACAGCGGACTGTTGTTTCATGCTACAGGTGCCGTCTGCATGAAAGCATGGTTTCAATTCTTCGCGTCAGAAAAGGGAACACATAGAGGATTTTGCTCTGAGGTTGTTTGGGGTATAAAAATTTAACAATGGCCCAAAAATACCTGGACGCACGTGGTGTAGAATATGTTATGGTTTAGACAGGATATGGAAATTTCGAGTAGTTTTCGCGGGGTTTCGTGAAAGCATCGAAAAAAATCAATGAGAATAAGCACATAAAAAGAGACCGAATACGATTCCTGTATTCGGTCCAGGGAAATGGCTCTTGGGAGAGAGCCGTGCGCTAAAAGTTGGCATTAATGCAGGCTAAGTTACCCTGCCATTTAAGAATAGATGACAGCGCCAGGTTTTCCAGTCCGCGACTAAAGTGGCCTGAAAAAAAGGGTGATTGTCACTCGCTACAATGTAAAAACCGCAAGTTCTCCTGTGAGATCCTTGCGGTTTTTTATTGGAAATCAGAGCGCTACATCTGACAATTAACAGAGCTTTTCTGCACGCTCGATAAACGGAGCAAGGCTCATTTTTTCGCCAGGTTTAGCCGGATCGTCGATCTGGATAATGTCGATCGGTTTTGCCGTGGTTTTACCACTCTCAACCTGCTGTCTGGCAACATCATTCAGCGGGTATTGCACCAGCGTGCTGGGGTTGATGACATACAGCGCGTTGCCCGGACGGCAGGTCAGCATCACCTCTTCACGATTAAACGCCCATTTATCTTTGCCAACCTCAAAACGACTGACGGTAATAACCTGCGGCGCAGCCAGTGCCGCTCCTGAACTTGCCAGTAGCAATAAAGAGATAATGATTTTTTTCATACGTTTTGCCAGTCCATCAGAACGGTTCGAGGGTTGCAAACAGGCTGACAATTGCCAGCACAGCAGCGCCTATACCCCATTCCAGCTTCGTCATCCAAATAAAATAGAGGGTCATGCAGCGATTATCCTGCTGCATACGTGGAACAAGAACATACCGATTCACCAGCGCAATCGCCACCATTAGCATGACCAGGGCACATTTTAACAACAGCAGTTTCCCATAAGCCGCATGCCAGGGAACAGAAAAACCGACAATAAACAGTGCATTCATGATGCCGGTAAGCAATACGCCAACCACAAAAAGATGCCCATAGCGGGAGAAGCGCATCATGGTCTTGATGGCTTGATCGCGCCAGCGTCCTTGTGCCATTTTCATACAGTAGAGCACCGGCAGCAAGCCGCCAAACCAGGCAGCTGCGCATATCAGATGCAGCGCATGGTTAACCTGATGAAGTGTACCCGTTACACCATCGTGTAGTGTTGCATGCCCAACGCCCGCCAGCAGAATAAACTGAGCAATCGTCAGCATTAGCAGTCGTCGCGGCATACTGCGCGGTACGATAATGGTCACCGCCAGTGTGACCAGCGCAAGGATAATTTGCCACAGCCAGACGCCCCCGAATTGTGTCTGTAGGACGGCTCCCCAAACGGTGATGGAGAGGACATCCTGCCAACCCGCGCCCATTAATCCCCCCTGAACCGCCAGCATCAGCGTCGCACTGACAAAGCTCCACGCCGCGGCGTGGCGTTGCAGATGTAAGAAACGACGCATCATCAAACGACGGAGCGAAACAGGAGCCAGCCATGCGCCATAGAGCGCACAGCCAAACACCAGCATCAGCGTGGTAAAATGGATAAAACGCAGTGCAACCCAGGTAAACGCCAGCATCGGTTATTTCACGCTAAAGCTATATTGTCCTTTCGTCTTGTGCCCATCCACTGACACAACGTGCCAATCGACCGTGTATTTTCCTGTTTCCAGTGACTGAACGAGCGGAATAATCAGTTGCGTTTTATCCTGCTCATTACGCGTTGCCTTACCCGTTTTTATCTGTTCTTTTTGCGGGCCTGTCAGCGTTGCTCCGCTGAATGCAGGTTCGACACCTTCAGAAAAATTGAGCGTCAATGCCTGGGGTGATGCCGTGACCTGCGCATTAGCCGCAGGACTTTGTTGTGTCAGATGCGCATGCGCCAGGGCTGCGGGTGTCGCCAGAATTCCGGCAAGAGCGATGAGAGCATAGCGAAGTGAAGATGCAGATGAAGCCATATCAACTATTCCTTTTTGTTATGTCTAATCTGTAGAGAATAACCTTCTACAATGATCGAGTCGAGAATCATCATTTCAGGCTTGCCATTAATGCGCACTCTTAGTAACTTTTGCGCGCCAATGGAGAGATAAGGAGAAACGTATGAATATTAATCTGGCCAAACTTGAGCAAGCAGAAATGGACAAGGTTAACGTCGATCTAGCTGCGGCAGGCGTCGCATTTAAAGAGCGCTACAACATGCCTGTCGTTGCTGAAGTTGTCGAGCGTGAACAGCCTGCACATTTACGCGACTGGTTCCGTGAACGCCTGATCGCGCACCGTTTAGCTTCCGTTTCCCTCTCACGTTTACCTTACGAGCCTAAAGTAAAATAAACCTTATATTAAGTTACGATTCCTTACATGATGCCTGCTACAGTATAAGCACATTCTTAATCTATTATTTAAGGATGGTTGTAGACACTATGAAAAGGAAATCATTATGTCACACTGGAAAATTGCTGCAGCGCAGTACGAACCACTTCAAAGATCATTAAGCGAACACGTCGCCCATCATTTGCAGTTCATTCATGAAGCGGCTAAATGCCAATGCGAATTGTTGGTTTTTCCATCATTGTCCCTGTTGGGATGTGTGGACGAAGACGACGCTCTCCCAGCCCCGCCCGATGAAGAGTTATTGCAACCCCTCGCCCACGCCGCGGCCACGTATCGTATGACCATCATTGCCGGGTTGTCGGTAGAGCATCACGATCGATTTGTGAAGGGAATAGCGCTTTTCTCTCCCTGGATGAGCTCGCCGTTAATGTTTCATCAAAGCCATGGCGCCTGTATCGCCAGGCAACGAAATGCCATCAGCGTGGTCGACAGCCAGCCGGAAGGTATTGATATCGACCCGACATTTTCGCTATTCACAACCTGTCAGTCCGTCAGCGAACCAGAACTGCTCTCTTCCGCTTCGCGCCTGCAAAGTTTTTCGCATAAATTCGCCATTGCGGTACTGATGGCCAATGCCCGTGGCAGCAGCGCATTGTGGGATGAACGTGGTCGGTTAATTGTACGCGCCGACAGCGGTTCATTACTGTTAACCGGTCAACGCACGCCACGGGGTTGGCAAGGTGATATCATTCCATTACGCTAGTCGTTTTTGGTCTGGAGCCCGGCATGTTGCGCATAATAGATACAGAAACCTGTGGTCTGCAGGGAGGCATTGTTGAGATTGCATCTGTCGATGTCGTTGACGGAACGATCGTTAATCCCATGAGCCATCTGGTGCGCCCTGACCGTCCCATCAGTCCACAAGCCATGGCTATCCATCACATCACTGAAGCGATGGTAGCGGATAAACCGTGGATTGAAGATGTCATCCCGCACTATTACGGCAGCGAGTGGTACGTGGCGCATAACGCCAGTTTTGATCGGCGTGTGCTGCCCGAAATGCCGGGGGAATGGATTTGCACCATGAAGCTTTCCCGTCGCCTGTGGCCGGGGATCAAATACAGCAATATGGCGCTCTATAAATCCCGCAAGCTGAGCGTCCAGACACCGTCTGGTCTACACCACCACCGCGCGCTTTATGACTGCTACATCACGGCGGCACTGCTGATCGACATTATGCAGACGTCCGGCTGGACCCCGGAGCAAATGGCCGATGTCACCGGTCGTCCTGCGTTGCTAACCACATTTACCTTCGGGAAATACCGCGGGAAACCGGTATCTGAAGTCGCTGAACGCGATCCGGGCTATTTGCGCTGGCTGTTTAATAACCTTGACAATATGAGCCCGGAATTGCGCCTAACGCTGAAACACTATCTGGATAACGCCTGAGTTGCCGCCTGATCAGGCAGTGTTCCCTGCGCGAGACCAATTAAAAAAGCGAACTCGAGGGCCACACCTTCATAGGATTTATAACGTCCGGATTTACCGCCATGCCCGGAGTCCATGTCCGTACACAATAGCAACAGATGATCGTCTGTTTTCATTTCACGCAGTTTCGCCACCCACTTCGCCGGTTCCCAGTATTGCACCTGGGAATCGTGTAACCCTGTGGTAACCAACAGATGCGGATAATCCTGTGCGGTGACATTATCGTATGGGCTGTAGCTTTTCATGTAGGTGTAATATTCTTTGTCCTGCGGATTACCCCACTCTTCAAACTCACCGGTTGTCAGCGGAATTGACTCATCCAGCATGGTGGTCACCACATCGACAAACGGCACCTGGGCAATAACACCGTGAAAAAGTGTCGGACGCTCGTTGATGGCAACACCCATCAGCATCCCCCCGGCGCTTCCTCCCATCCCATAACACAATGAAGGTGATCCATAACCCAGTTTGAGCAGTGCATCACAGACGTCAAGATAGTCATTGAAGGTATTTTTCTTGCGCAGAAATTTACCATCTTCATACCATTGCTGCCCCAATTCACCACCGCCACGCACGTGGGCGATCGCGTACACAAAGCCACGATCCAATAAGCTTAAGCGGCTGCTGCTGAAATCAGCGTCCATGCTTGCGCCATATGAACCATAGCCGTACACCAATAATGGATTTTTCCCTTTACGGAAATGCTGCTTGTGGTAGACCAGCGAGACAGGTACCTCTGTACCATCGCGCGCGGTTATCCACACGTGTTCACTGCGGTAATTTGCAGCGTCGAAACCGGGGACAGTGGTCTGCTTAAGTACACGACGCTCGCCAGTATCCATATCCAGCTCGAACAGTGTGTCCGGCGTAGTCATGGAAGAATAGCCATAGCGCAGGCGCGATGTCTCCGGCTCGGGATTATAAGCCAGCCAGGTCACATAGGCGGGATCGTCAAAGGCAATCCCTATTACTTCGCGCGTTTTGCGATTGATCTGCCGCAGGCTGGTTAAACCCTGTTGCCGTTCTTCCACCACCAGCCAGTCGGTGAACAGCGTAAAGCCCTCCAGCATGACACTGTCACGCGCAGGGATTAGCGTCTCCCAGGCGTGTTCGTCTCGTACTCGGGTACGGTACAGACCGAAGTTTTTACCCTGACGGTTTGAGCGCAGATAAAACGCGTGCTGATAATGATCGAGACTGTATTCATGGTCTTTCCGACGCGTCAAAAAGACCAGTGGCTCGGCATCAGCCAGTTCTGCATCAATGAGCAAAACCTCGCTGGTGGTTGCACTCGCAATATGAATAACAACATAGTGCTGCGAGGTGGTTTTATGCAGACTGACATAAAACATATCATCAGCCTCTTCATACACCAGCTCATCATCAGTGGATGGTGAACCGACAGTATGCCGCCAGACCTGATACGGCAGCAATGTGGTTTCATGCTTGCGGACATAATAGAAAGTCTGCGAGTCGTTGGCCCAGACTAATTCCGGCTCGACGTTTTCAAGTACCTCCGGGTACCAGTTACCCGTTTGTAAGTTGCGAAAGCGCACGCCATATTGCCGGCGGGAAAGGTAATCCTCCGCCAGCGCCATAATGGTATTATCCGGTGATATTGCCAGACCACCTAATGTATAGAATTCGCTATGGGCTGCGCGCTGGTTTCCATCCAGCAAGGTATCCCATTCATCCCACTCTTCACTGAGAGCAGACTGGCGCTGATAAATGGCATATTCACACCCCGGCTCAAAGATATGGCGGTAGCGGTACCCATTTTTCACATACGGTGCGGACACATCCTGAGGGGGAATACGGTCGATAATCTCTTTCAGAACACGATCCTGCAAAGCTTGCTGCGAAGCCATCACCTGGCGGCCATACGCATTTTCTTGTTGCAGGTAATTCAATACTTCTGGCTGTGAGCGGGTGTCATCTCGCAGCCAGTAATAATTATCAACACGAGTATCGCCATGCTGCGTCATGGCGTGGGGGATACGAGGAGCTTTAGGTAGCATGTCATTGTTCTTTTGCTTAAACATTCTATAAGGGTGGCAAAAGTCAGCAATGATGCAAGCGAAACATGCTCCTGCGCAGTAACTATTTAACCCGGCAGAGCCTGTTTTTGTTGCTTAAGATCCTGCTCAATCCCTTCGCGAACATCCTGCGGGATCTTCAACGCATCACCCAACGCATTCAGATAACTGCGCTCCATAAAGTGGTCGATATCAATTGCCGCACAGCTCAGGAAGTAAATTTCCAGTGCCTCTTCTTCATTACGGACCCCCTGAGCCAGACGCTGCGGGTCGAGTGGTTGTTCAATCGCACGCTCAATCAGAACACGCCCCTGCTCTTCGACACCTGCTTCACGGAGTTGATGTTCAATGGCCGCACGCTCTTTAGCATCGATATGCCCATCGCTTTTCGCCGCAAAAACCAGCGCCAGGATCAGACGCTCAGTTCGCTCATCCAGCGGTGAGCTCTGTGCACCAAATTGTGGTTCCCCCTGATGCGCCGCACGAACCTTATCTTTGTACTTGTTCCATAACACCGTGCCGGCCACTGCGCCCCCACCGACCAGCAGCGCACTGGTTCCGTATTTACTGAGTAATTTACGTGAGGATTTGTTAGCAACCAGTAATCCTGCCAGACCGCCTAGCGCGCCAGGCACCAGCAGTTTGCTAAGCCCTTGTTCACCAGAAGATGTCGCAGATGATGCTTTTTGCCCAAGAAGAGATTGTAGTTGATTCAGCCAGTTAGCCATTTTGCCCCTCAAGTACAGACGAATAATCATCAAAGCGTACCCGAGGGGATGTCAGGAAGTGTTCAGGTCATCAAAAGATGTGCAAATTCAGCTACTGACGCACCTGATACTCTGCTGTGCCAGCTTTGCAATCAAGCTTTACCTGATATTGAATGTCGCTGCTTTTGCCGCGCACGGTCAGGGGGACTGTCCACTGCCCATCTTTACCGACAATATCCTGCGGATTGGCCCACGCTACCGGGTCAAGCTGACCAAGTTTCTTTTGATCGTCGGCCCAGCGCACAATGCGATTCTGCAGATAATCACGTTTTACGCTGGCCGCGATACCATCAGCATCCAGGCCTTCACAGTTTGGAAACTTAACTGACTTACTTTCCGTATTCGCCGCAAATACTGATACGCTGGCAGATAATAACAGCAGGCTCAACAGCGCTCTTTTTTTATACATTCTTTTCTCCTTATCTCCCCTTCGTCCTTCAGGCCGCAGACCCGCGGTGTGAAGGCTGTCAGAGATTGCACAATGATTCAGGGAAAAGCATGGTACAAAATATCAGGAGCGCAAGTCGCTTCAGGCCGCCTGGGTATCATCCTCAGCAGATGTGTCGCTGTCGACCACCTGTGGAGAAGGCAGCTTGCCGTTTTTCAGGATGGCGCTTAGCACCTCTTTTTGCTCAGCAAGCCACAGAGAAAGCGCTTCACGCTGCTCATCTTCCAGCGCTACCGGTGATTGTTCCAGCCATGTGTCGAGCAGATCGGCTGTATCGAGCATCTTGTCATACGCATCGGCTTCCTTTTTGCTGGTAAACGACATTTTTTCCTCACCTTCCCGAATGACTACGTATTTAACTTCAACCGCCATTTTTGCAGCCTCTTAAATTACCTGTATTTATATACAGCATATTCTTTTTCATCCCTGAAATCAACCTGGTAATAAAGACAGACGCAAACGTTTTCGTATATACTGCGCCTAGTTGAAACAGGGGATTAATTTATGACGTTATTAGGCACAGCACTGCGTCCTGCAGCAACGCGTGTGATGTTATTAGGTTCAGGTGAACTGGGTAAAGAAGTGGCGATTGAATGCCAACGCCTGGGTGTGGAAGTCATTGCCGTGGATCGTTACCCCGACGCACCAGCGATGCACGTTGCTCATCGTTCCTACGTCATCAACATGTTGGATGGCGATGCATTGCGCCAGGTAGTCGAACATGAAAAACCACATTTTATCGTGCCAGAAATTGAAGCCATCGCCACAGATATTCTGGTAAAACTGGAGCAGGAAGGCCTGAACGTAGTGCCTTGTGCACGTGCGACTCAACTGACCATGAACCGGGAAGGCATCCGTCGCCTCGCCGCCGACGAGTTATCTTTACCAACATCATCTTTCCGCTTCGCCGACAGTGAAATGCGTTTTCGCGAGGCCGTAGAAGAAATCGGTTATCCCTGCATCGTAAAACCGGTAATGAGTTCTTCTGGTAAAGGACAGAGCTTTATCCGCTCCGCCGAACAGCTAACCGAAGCCTGGAACTATGCCCAACAGGGTGGGCGGGCTGGCGCCGGGCGTGTTATCGTCGAAGGCGTGGTGAATTTCGATTTTGAAATCACACTGCTGACCGTCAGCGCCATTGACGGCGTACATTTTTGCGCACCGGTAGGTCATCGCCAGGAAGACGGCGACTATCGCGAATCCTGGCAGCCGCAGCAGATGAGCGAACTGGCGTTAGCCCGGGCGCAGGAGATTGCCCGGAAAGTGGTACTGGCATTGGGCGGCCACGGATTATTTGGTGTGGAGCTGTTTGTCTGCGGTGACGACGTCATTTTCAGCGAAGTCTCCCCTCGCCCGCACGACACGGGTATGGTGACGCTGATTTCTCAGGATCTGTCTGAGTTTGCCCTGCACGTGCGTGCATTCCTTGGTCTTCCCGTTGGCGCAATCCGCCAGTATGGTCCGTCAGCGTCAGCGGTGATCCTGCCGCAGCTAAGCAGTCAAAACGTTACCTTTGATAATGTGGATGCTGCCGTTGGCGCGGGTTTGCAGATACGTCTGTTTGGTAAACCCGAGATCGACGGTACGCGTCGTTTAGGTGTCGTGCTGGCAACGGCAGAAAGTGTTGAAGAGGCGGTTGAACGCGCGAAAAACGCGGCTGCACAGGTAAAAGTGGCAGGTTAAAACCGGACCCGTAGACCGGATGAGGCAGTAACCCCCCATCCGGCAAAGCCCGATATCGGCGCTAACGCCTATTATCGGGCCTTCGGTTTACACATTGATAGCTTACTGCTTCGCGCCTTCCACCGCTTCGCGAGCCAGTTTGGTAATACGATCGTAATCACCCGCTTCCAGCGCATCCGCCGGAACCAGCCAGGAACCGCCAATGCACAGCACGCTTTTCAGGGCCAGGTAATCACGGTAGTTCGCCGGGGAGATACCGCCAGTCGGGCAGAAACGAACCTGAGAGAATGGACCCGCGATTGCCTGCAGTGCTTTCGTACCGCCGTTCGCTTCAGCCGGGAAGAATTTGAACTCTTTCAAGCCGTAGTCCATACCCAGCATCAGTTCAGAAACGGTGCTGATACCAGGGATCAGCGGAATCGTCCCTTCGGTTGCTGCTTTCAGCAGCGGCTCGGTCAGACCCGGGCTAATCGCAAACTGAGCGCCAGCCGCAGTAACTTCAGCCAGTTGCTGTGGATTCAGCACAGTACCCGCACCGACGATAGCATCCGGTACTTCTTTCGCGATTGCACGAATAGCATCCATCGCACATGCGGTACGTAACGTCACTTCCAGAACGCGCACGCCCCCTGCAACTAACGCTTTTGCCATCGGCACAGCGTGTTCCAGTTTGTTAACCACAATAACCGGTACAACCGGGCCAGTGGTCAGGATTGCTTCTGCACTTGTCTTCCAGTTTTTCATCAGAGTTTTCTCTCGCCTGATTACAAATTAAGTCTTAAAAAGTGATACAGGTTGCGCCCTGCTCCGCACCGGACAGCTTTTCACGCAACGCGCTGAACATTTCACGCCCGGTACCCACGCGCGAAGCGCTAAGGTCAGGAATGTGAGGCTGACGGGAGGCAAGTTCCTCTTCATCAACCAGCAGCGTCAATTCACCTGTCTGTCCATTCACACGAATGATGTCGCCATCGCGCACTTTCGCCAGCAGCCCGCCATCGTAGGCTTCTGGGGTTACATGGATTGCTGAAGGCACTTTACCTGAAGCACCTGAAAGTCGTCCATCAGTAACTAACGCAATTTTGAAACAACGGTCCAATAATACACCAAGTGGCGGCATGAGTTTATGTAATTCTGGCATTCCGTTCGCTTTTGGTCCCTGATGGCGCACAACAACCACACAATCCCGGTCAAGCAGACCCGCATCAAATGCCGGTAACACATCATGTTGACTTTCGAAGACCACGGCAGGCGCTTCAATCACTTGATTTTCAACTGGAACAGCTGAGGTTTTCATCACCGCACGCCCCAGATTGCCACTCAGTACTTTAGTGCCGCCGTGATGGGAGAATGGCTGGTCAAAGGCAGCAATCACATTGCTGTCCAGCGATTTTTCCGCGCCTTCGCGCCAGTCCAGTTCACCGTTATTCAGCCACGGCTCCAGGGTATAACGCGATAAACCGAATCCGGCCACGGTATTCACATCTTCATGTAACAGACCCGCGTTCAGCAGTTCACGCATTAGTACAGGCACACCGCCAGCAGCCTGGAAATGGTTAATGTCTGCCGGGCCATTCGGGTACAAACGCGCCATCAGCGGCACGATATCGGACAGGTCGGAGAAGTCATCCCAGTTAATCAGAATACCGGCTGCACGCGCCATAGCCACAAGGTGCATCGTATGGTTGGTTGAACCGCCGGTCGCCAGCAGTGCCACAATACCGTTCACTACCACTTTTTCATCGATCATTTTACCGATCGGCATCCACTCGTTACCGTTACCGGTCAGACGTGTTACCTGACGGGCTGCCGCTGCAGTCAATGCTTCACGCAGTGGTGCATCCGGGTGCACAAAAGAAGAGCCTGGCAACTGCATGCCCATAAACTCCACGACCATCTGGTTAGTGTTAGCGGTGCCGTAAAACGTACAGGTACCCGGTGCATGATAAGACGCAGCCTCGGATTCGAGCAGTGCCATACGATCTACTTTGCCTTCGGCATACAGTTGACGAATACGCACTTTCTCTTTGTTCGCCAGGCCACTCGCCATCGGGCCTGAAGGGATGAAGATTGAAGGCAGATGACCGAAGGAAAGCGCCGCCATGACCAGGCCCGGGACAATCTTGTCACATACGCCAAGGAACAGCGCACCATCGAACATATTGTGTGAGAGCCCCACGGCCGCCGACATCGCAATGACTTCACGACTTAACAGAGAAAGCTCCATGCCGTCCTGACCCTGGGTCACCCCGTCGCACATCGCAGGTACGCCACCAGCAACCTGGCCCACTGCATTGGCTTCATGTAGTGCTTTACGAATGATGGCCGGATAGTGTTCATACGGTTGGTGCGCGGAAAGCATGTCGTTATAGGAGGTAATGATCGCGATATTGTTACGCAACATGCTTTTTAGCGAGGCTTTATCCTCCGGCTGACAGGCGGCAAAACCATGCGCCAGATTACCGCACGCCAGTTGTGAACGATGGACGGTAGTCGTTTTAGCCTGTTCGATTCGCGCGAGGTAGGCGGAACGCGTGTCCCGGGAACGTTCGACGATACGTTGTGTTACGCGTAACAAATTCGGATTCATAGAGGCTCCTAAAATTTATCTGTCAGAGCGGTTGGGTAAACAGTGTTACTCAGCATCACTAAATATTGCTGAATCGCTTGTTATCCGTAGCTCAGGGGCAAAATCGTTTCAGGCAGTGTAATAAAAAAAACCTCGCGGGTGAATCCACGCGAGGTTTAAAAGTGCAAAAATTATTCTACAATCTGTGTTAGATCATGTTACCGGTAAAATAACACCTAATGGCTAGATGATCTTTTACTCGAATTCGTTCCAGGAACGGCCGTCACGGGTGATCATGGCCACAGACGCAACCGGTCCCCAGGTTCCTGCCTGATAAGGCTTCGGCGACTCGTTATCCATCGCCCAGGCTTCGGTAATTGAATCCACCCACTTCCAGGCTTCTTCGACCTCATCGCGACGCACAAACAGAGCCTGAATACCGCGCATGGTTTCCAACAGCAGGCGCTCATAGGCGTCGGCCAGGTGCGTTTGGTTGAAAGTTTCTGAGTAGCTCAGATCCAGCTTAGTGATTTGCAGATTATGTTTGTGGTCCAGACCCGGCACTTTGTTCAGTACCTGGATATCAACCCCTTCATCAGGCTGCAAACGAATAGTCAGCTTGTTCTGCGGCAGATCCTGCCAGGATTCTTTAAACAGATTCAGCTCAGGTGTTTTGAAGTAAACCACCACTTCAGAGCACTTGGTTGGTAAACGTTTACCGGTACGCAGGTAGAACGGTACACCCGTCCAGCGCCAGTTATCGATATCGACGCGGATCGCCACAAACGTTTCCGTGTTGCTGCTCTTATTCGCGCCCTCTTCTTCCAGGTAACCCGGTACCTTTTTACCCTGGGCAAAACCGGTGGTGTACTGACCGCGAACCGTTTTTTCACGCACGTTCGAGCGATCGATGCGACGCAGCGATTTCAGTACCTTTACTTTCTCATCGCGAATGCTGTCGGCGCTCAGATCAGCCGGAGGAGACATTGCGATCATGCATAGGATCTGCAGCAGGTGGTTCTGGATCATATCCCGCATTTGACCTGCCTGGTCAAAATAGCCCCAGCGTCCTTCAATACCCACTTCTTCCGCCACCGTAATTTCTACGTGGTCGATAGTGCGATTATCCCAGTTATTTACAAACAAGGAGTTAGCGAAACGCAGCGCCAGCAGGTTCAGAACCGTCTCTTTACCAAGATAGTGGTCGATGCGGTAAACCTGGCATTCTTCGAAATACTCACCCACCTGGTCGTTGATTTCACGGGATGTCGCGAGCGAAGTACCCAGCGGTTTTTCCATCACGACACGCGCAGGTTTAGCATTAAGTTTTGCTTCACCCAAACCTTTGCAGATCGCGCCAAAGGTGCTTGGCGGCATTGCGAAATAGTTAATCGTGGTACGTGATTTTTGATCCAACATCTCGCCCAGACGGCTAAATGCGGCGGTGTCATTGACGTCCAGGTTACAAAAATCCAGACGGCCGCTGAGGGTTTCCCATAAACTTTCATCAATTTTTTCTTTCATGAAAGTTTCGAGCGCTTCGCGTACAACCTTGGTATAGGCAGCTTTGTCCCAATCAGCACGCCCTACTCCAATGATACGGGTATCCGGGTTAATCTGACCGGCCTTTTCCAGTTGATACAGGGAAGGCAGCAATTTCCGTCGCGCCAGGTCGCCCTTCGCGCCGAAAATGACCAGGTCACATGCCTGGGCTGTTTGCGTTACCGCCATGTCATTCTCCTCAATTGAGTGCCTGGTGCTTTTGCCAGACACTGGTTGTAATTTTCTTACAATGCACTGTACTGCTTTTACGTGATTCCGTGAACCGTAAACGCTTATCCAGCCGTGCTGTTACCGAAAACAGCGGCTAAAGAGGCGCCAGTTAGGCTCAAAATGGATAAAAAAGTCGTTTTTTTTCGTACCCATGAAGAAGTATGAAAACCAGACTTCGATCATGTAATGAAAAAAAACAACAACTATTCTCTCCATTTTGCCCCGTTCCTTCGCTCCCAGGGGTAGTATCTATACACAAAATAATTCGCGTTGCAGGACAGCGGCAAGAGTGTGACAAACTCGTCAGGAACGAATTTTCCCTGCAGAAGGATGTCCCTCATTCCCTCCCGATGAGCTTACTCAAGTAAGTGATTCAGGTGAGTTAACATAGCCAACGCCCCTGCGGCTCGAAGTATGCCGTGTATAACAAAATTATGCCCCGATTTCCCCATATTGCTGAAATCGCTTTTGCCCATGACCCATGAGTCCACCTACATCATGAATATGCTGGAAAAAATCCAGTTAAAACTGGAACATTTGAGCAAGTCAGAACGTAAAGTTGCTGACGTTATTCTTACCTCACCAGACCAGGCAATCCATTCGAGCATTGCTGCGCTGGCGCTGGAAGCCAATGTCAGCGAACCGACCGTTAACCGCTTCTGTCGCAGCATGGATACGCGTGGCTTTCCTGATTTTAAACTGCATCTGGCGCAAAGTCTGGCAAATGGTACCCCATATGTTAATCGCAATGTGGATGAGGATGACAGCGTTGAATCCTACACGGGGAAAATCTTCGAGTCTGCAATGGCAAGCCTTGACCATGTTCGTCAGTCTCTGGATAACGTGGCGGTAAATCGTGCGGTTGATTTGCTCACTCAGGCGAAGAAAATAGCCTTTTTTGGGCTAGGTTCCTCCGCTGCGGTGGCGCATGACGCCATGAATAAATTTTTCCGTTTTAACGTTCCGGTTATCTATTCCGACGACATCGTTCTGCAACGCATGAGCTGTATGAATTGTAGTGATGATGATGTCATTGTGCTCATTTCACACACCGGAAGAACCAAAAGTCTGGTGGAACTGGCACAACTGGCAAGAGAAAACGATGCCATGGTGATTGCCCTGACATCTCCTGGTACTCCGCTGGCACGTGAAGCAACGCTGGCAATTACCCTCGATGTACCGGAAGATACTGACAT
Source organism: Citrobacter sp. Igbk 17 (assembly GCF_028069775.1). Taxonomy (NCBI): domain Bacteria; kingdom Pseudomonadati; phylum Pseudomonadota; class Gammaproteobacteria; order Enterobacterales; family Enterobacteriaceae; genus Citrobacter; species Citrobacter sp. Igbk 17. Next base: position 37,180 of record NZ_JANEWI010000024.1, read on the forward strand.
TTATATGCCCATGGTCTCTCGACTTGCTCAACTTACCGTGATAGATGTGCTGGCTACGGGATTTACTTTGCGCCGTGGGGCAAAATTTAGAGATAACTTGAAGCGTGTCAAGGAAGCGCTCAAGGAATCGCGTTTTGATAAAGAATTACTCATCAAGAGTGATGACCGCTAAAAGCAATAACAATGTTCTACCCTTTTATCATCCGGGTCGTTCATTTTACCGTTTATGTTCGAGAACGGCCGGATCAATGTTCACGCAACACCTAGTTGTTTCAGTCAACGGAGTATTACATGTCCAGAAGGCTTCGCAGAACCAAAATCGTTACCACGTTAGGCCCGGCAACTGACCGCGATAACAACCTTGAAAAAATTATCGCCGCTGGGGCGAACGTTGTACGTATGAACTTTTCACACGGCTCTCCAGAAGATCACAAAATGCGGGCGGATAAAGTCCGTGAGATTGCCGCCAAACTGGGACGTCATGTAGCTATTTTGGGTGACCTGCAGGGACCTAAAATCCGCGTATCGACCTTTAAAGAAGGCAAAGTATTTCTCAATGTTGGCGACAAATTCCTGTTAGACGCCAACCTCGGTAAAGGTGAAGGCGACAAAGAAAAAGTCGGCATCGATTACAAAGGTCTGCCTGCTGACGTCGTGCCGGGCGATATCCTGCTGCTGGATGATGGTCGCGTACAGCTCAAAGTGCTGGAAGTTCAGGGTATGAAAGTTTTCACCGAAGTCACTGTCGGTGGCCCGCTCTCCAACAATAAAGGCATCAACAAACTTGGCGGTGGCCTTTCTGCTGAAGCGCTGACGGAAAAAGACAAAGCAGACATCATTACTGCAGCGCAAATCAGCGTTGACTATCTGGCGGTCTCCTTCCCTCGCTGCGGCGAAGATCTGAATTATGCCCGCCGTCTGGCGCGCGACGCAGGCTGCGATGCGAAAATCGTTGCCAAGGTAGAGCGTGCTGAAGCCGTCTGCGACCAGAATGCGATGGATGACATCATCCTTGCCTCTGACGTGGTAATGGTTGCGCGTGGTGACCTGGGCGTGGAAATCGGTGACCCGGAACTGGTCGGTATTCAGAAAGCGTTGATCCGTCGCGCACGTCAACTGAACCGTGCGGTAATTACCGCAACGCAGATGATGGAGTCGATGATCACTAACCCAATGCCGACCCGTGCAGAAGTCATGGACGTGGCAAACGCCGTTCTGGATGGGACTGATGCCGTTATGCTGTCTGCAGAAACTGCCGCAGGCCAGTACCCGGCGGAAACCGTCGCAGCGATGGCTCGCGTCTGTCTGGGTGCAGAGAAAATCCCGAGCATCAACGTTTCTAAACACCGTCTCGACGTACAGTTTGATAATGTCGAAGAAGCTATCGCTATGTCAGCGATGTATGCCGCGAACCATCTGAAAGGCGTTACCGCTATCATCGCCATGACCGAGTCCGGCCGTACTGCGCTGATGACATCCCGCATCAGTTCTGGCCTGCCAATTTTCGCGATGTCTCGTCATGAGCGTACGCTGAATCTGACCTCTCTGTACCGTGGCGTTACGCCGGTCCACTTTGACAGCGAAACTGACGGTGTAGTGGCTGCCAACGAAGCGGTCAATCTGCTGCGCGACAAAGGTTACCTGGTGTCAGGCGATCTGGTGATTGTGACCCAGGGTGATGTCATGAGCACCATCGGTTCCACCAACACCACACGTATTCTGACTGTAGAATAACGACGCTGCTGACTGCCTGATATTACTCGCTATTCAGCGACGGGTCATCTGATACAAAAAAGCCTCTCGAACGAGAGGCTTTTTCTATTTCTTAGGATAAAGATCTTTGCGTTTATACGGTTCAATTTCGCCGGGTTTGCGGGTCTTTAGCAGTTTCAGAATCCAGGTGTATTGTTCGAGATGCGGGGTGACAAAAATCTCCACTTCTTCATTCATCCGTCTGGCAATGGTATGGTCATCGGCCGTCAGAATGTCATCCATGGGTGGGCGTACCTGAATCGTCAGACGATGCGTTTTGCCATCGTACACCGGGAATAGCGGTACTACGCGCGCATGACAAACCTTCATCAGACGACCAATTGCCGGTAACGTTGCTTTATAGGTCGCGAAGAAATCCACAAACTCGCTGTGCTCCGGGCCGTGGTCCTGATCCGGTAAGTAATATCCCCAGTATCCCTGCCGAACTGACTGAATAAAAGGTTTAATACCGTCGTTACGTGCATGTAAACGGCCGCCAAAACGTCGACGTACCGTATTCCAGACATAGTCAAATACCGGATTGCCCTGGTTATGGAACATCGCTGCCATTTTCTGGCCTTGAGATGCCATCAGCATTGCCGGGATATCAACACCCCAGCCGTGAGGGACGAGAAAAATCACCTTTTCCTCATTACGTCGCATCTCATCGATAATTTCCAGGCCCTGCCAGTCAACGCGGTGCTGGATTTTCTCCGGACCGCGCATGGCTAATTCTGCCATCATAACCATCGCCTGAGGCGCAGTCGCGAACATCTCATCAACGATGGCCTCACGCTCGGCTTCGCTGCGCTCAGGAAAACAGAGGGATAAATTGATAAGCGCTCTACGACGCGAACTTTTCCCCAGCCGTCCGGCAAGCCGTCCCAGTTTCGCCAGAATGGGATCGCGAAATGATGCTGGCGTTAATGCAATCCCTGCAATCGCCGCCACGCCAAGCCAGGCGCCCCAGTAGCGCGGGTGACGGAATGATTTATGAAACTCAGGGATATACTCAATACTCTTTTTTTTCGTTTCCATGCTCTTCCAGTATCGGGGGCCGCGAAAAAGTAAATCTGCTGATAGTGTAGCGGCGCACCGTGTCCCGTACAAAATAAAAAAGCCGGCACGCATAGCGTACCGGCTCTGTCCGTGTATTTATTAATCGAAGCGTAACTGAGGCAGAACCTCTTTCACCTGTGCCAGATACTCGGTACGATCTGAACCGCTCAGCCCTTCCGTACGCGGCAGTTTTGCCGTCAACGGGTTCACCGCCTGCTGGTTGACCCATACTTCGTAGTGCAGGTGCGGGCCAGTAGAACGCCCAGTGTTACCTGACAGCGCAATACGATCGCCACGTTTCACTTTTTGCCCTGGTTTAACCAGCAGCTTACGCAGGTGCATGTAACGGGTGGTGTAAGTGCGACCGTGACGAACAGCTACATAGTATCCGGCCGCGCCACTACGTTTCGCGACTACCACTTCTCCATCACCGACTGACAACACCGGCGTACCTTGCGGCATCGCAAAGTCGACACCTTTGTGCGGTGCAACCCGTCCGGTTACCGGATTCAGGCGACGTGGATTGAAGTTTGACGAAATACGGAATTGCTTCGCCGTAGGGAAACGCATAAACCCTTTAGCAAGCCCGGTCCCGTTACGGTCATAGAATTTACCGTCTTCAGCACGGATCGCGTAATAATCTTTGCCTTCAGAGCGCAAACGAACACCCAGCAGTTGACTTTGTTCGCGTTTACCGTCCAGCATCTCGCGAGACATCAAAACGGAGAACTCATCGCCTTTCTTCAGCTTGCGAAAGTCCATCTGCCATTGCATCGCTTTAATCACCGCGCTGATTTCAGAGCTGGTCAGGCCGGCATCTCTTGCACTGGCGACAAAACTACCGCCCACCGTACCGTTGATTCGGCTGTTGACCCAGTCACCCTGTTGCATTTCGCTGCTCATTTTGAAACCCGTTGCCGTACGATCATAAGTACGGGTTTCACGGCGGGAGACTTCCCAGGTCAGGCGCTGCAAATCTCCTTCCGAAGACAGTGTCCAGGAAAGTTGCTGGCCAATTTTTAGGTTACGTAAATCTTTATCAGATGCGGCAAGCTGGCTGATATCGCCCATATCAATGCCGTACTGGTTCAGAATACTGCTCAGCGTATCGCCGGTAGAAACAACATACTCATGAACCCCGGCCTCGCCAGAGGTCTTATCATCGAGTTCGTCCTGAGGGATAGCTTCATCTTCCTGAGCGGCTTGATCGATAGGTTCGCTGGCCTCTGGCAGCAGTGAACGTATCTCGCTTTTTTCCAGCTCAATAGTTTTAACGATGGGTGCAGAGTCGGGATGGTATACATAAGGCCGCCAGACTGCGACGGCCAATGTCAGAACAGTAAGCGACCCCAACATAACACGATGGGGTCGCGGCAAATTATTAAATGCCAGAGCGACAGAGCGGGCTATCTGTTGCACGTATTCACTTCCTCATTAATCTCCTTTCAGGCAGCTCGCATACTGGTTGGCTAATTGGTTCAGAAACGCTGAATAGCTTGTTTTACCCAGTTTGATATTCGTTCCGAGGGGATCCAACGTTCCCATTCGAACGGATGTCCCTCTCGCTACGGCTTCAACGACCGCTGGCCTGAACTGTGGCTCAGCAAAAACGCAGGTTGCTTTTTGCTCAACCAACTGTGTTCTTATTTCATGTAAACGCTGCGCACCAGGTTGAATCTCAGGGTTCACGGTAAAGTGACCAAGCGGCGTTAGCCCGTAGTGTTTTTCGTAGTAGCCATAGGCGTCATGAAAAACAAAATACCCTTTCCCCTTGAGCGGTGCGAGCTCGTTACCTACCTGCTTATCGGTTGCGGCTAATTGTGCCTCAAAATCCTTCAGGTTGGCGTCAAGTTTGGCTCGACTTTGCGGCATAAGTTCCACTAATTTATCATGGATTGCAACCGCTGAGGCCCGCGCTATCTCTGGGGAAAGCCAAAGATGCATGTTGTAATCACCATGATGGTGATGCTCGTCACTTTTTTCGCCGTGAGCGTCGTTATGCCCATGATCGTCATCATCATCGTCAGCGCCTTTCATGAGTAACGGTTTCACGTCATTGAGCTGCGCAATCGTTACCTGTTTTGCGTTAGGAATATTCTTGACTGACTTTTCCATAAACGCCTCCATTTCCGGACCGATCCAAACGACTAAGTCCGCGTTCTGTAAGCGTTTTACATCTGAAGGGCGCAGCGAATAATCGTGTTCGGAAGCCCCGTCAGGCAGCAGAACCTGGGTGTCTGTAACCCCATCTGCAATCGCTGAGGCAATAAAGCCCAGCGGCTTAAGTGACGCCACTACAGCGGCATTTGCAGCCTGAGTTGCACTACCCCAAAGAGCAGCGGATAATGCTGCGAAAAGAAGCGTATTTTTATGTAACATAATGCGACCAATCATCGTAACGAATGTGAGAAATGTGATATTATAACATTCTATAACTTCTGCAAGACTAAAATTGATATGACGACTTTGGTTTCACTGGAAAATGTCTCGGTCTCTTATGGTCAACGCCGCGTCCTTTCTGACGTATCGCTTGAACTTCGACCCGGCAAAATTTTAACGCTTCTTGGCCCGAATGGGGCCGGAAAGTCTACGCTGGTGCGCGTTGTATTGGGACTGGTAGCGGCTGATGAAGGGGTTATCAAGCGCAACGGGCATTTGCGGATTGGCTACGTACCGCAAAAACTGTACCTCGATACAACACTTCCGCTGACGGTGAGCCGCTTTTTGCGCTTACGTCCTGGCACAAAGAAAGCCGACATTCTCCCTGCGCTGAAGCGTGTTCAGGCCGGGCATCTGATGGATGCTCCGATGCAAAAACTGTCCGGTGGGGAAACGCAGCGTGTCTTGCTGGCCCGAGCATTGCTAAATAAACCACAGCTCCTGGTGCTCGATGAACCGACTCAGGGAGTGGATGTGAATGGTCAGGTTGCACTGTACGATCTTATCGATCAATTGCGACGCGAGCTGGATTGCGCCGTGCTGATGGTCTCCCATGACCTGCACCTGGTCATGGCAAAAACCGACGAAGTCCTGTGTCTGAACCACCACATTTGCTGCTCCGGCACACCAGAGGTGGTTTCAATGCACCCCGAATTCATTTCTATGTTCGGGCAACGCGGCGCTGAACAACTCGGAATTTACCGTCACAACCATAATCATCGCCACGATTTACAGGGTCGCATTGTTTTACGCCGGGGAAATGGTCACTCATGATTGAATTATTATTACCCGGCTGGTTAGCCGGGATCATGCTGGCCTGCGCTGCTGGCCCGCTTGGCTCGTTTGTGGTCTGGCGTCGGATGTCTTATTTTGGCGATACGCTGGCGCACGCATCACTGCTGGGCGTTGCGTTTGGTCTGCTGCTGGATGTAAACCCCTTTTATGCTGTTATCGTCGTCACCCTGCTGCTGGCCGCAGGCCTGGTATGGCTGGAGAAGCGCCCGCACCTCGCGATTGATACCCTGCTCGGTATTATGGCGCACAGCGCGCTGTCATTAGGCCTGGTGGTTGTCAGCCTGATGTCGAACATTCGTGTGGATCTGATGGCCTATCTGTTTGGCGATCTGCTCGCCGTCACCCCAGAAGATCTGGTGGCCATTGCCATTGGTGTCGTGGTTGTACTGGCTATTCTGTTCTGGCAGTGGCGTAACCTGCTGTCGATGACTATCAGCCCGGATCTGGCCTTTGTTGATGGCGTGAAGCTGCAACGTGTCAAGCTATTGCTGATGCTGGTCACAGCACTCACTATAGGTGTGGCGATGAAATTCGTCGGGGCACTGATTATCACATCACTGCTGATCATTCCTGCGGCTACCGCACGTCGTTTCGCCCGTACACCCGAACAGATGGCGGGCGTTGCCGTAGGTGTAGGGATGATAGCGGTTACAGGCGGGCTGACCTTCTCAGCGTTTTATGACACACCGGCGGGGCCATCCGTGGTGCTTTGCGCTGCGCTGCTGTTTATCTTTAGTATGATGAAGAAGCAAGCGAGCTGAGCATGTGTTGCCCGGTGGCGCTGCGCTTACCGGGCCTACAAAATCGCCAGGCCTGATTAGCGTAGCGCCATCAGGCATTATTGGGGCTTAAGGCATTTCCGGCGGTGTAATGCCAAAGTGGTTCCATGCCCGCACCGTTGCCATGCGCCCACGTGGGGTACGTTGTAGAAAGCCTTGCTGAATCAAATACGGTTCCAGCACGTCCTCAATGGTTTCACGTTCTTCGCCGATTGCCGCCGCCAGGTTATCCAACCCGACCGGACCACCAAAGAATTTATCGATCACCGCCAGCAACAGCTTGCGGTCCATATAATCGAAGCCTTCAGCATCGACATTGAGCATATCCAGTGCCTGGGCCGCGATATCCGCCGAGATGGTGCCGTCATGCTTCACTTCGGCGAAATCACGCACACGACGCAGTAAACGGTTAGCAATACGCGGCGTACCGCGTGCCCGGCGTGCAACCTCCAGCGCCCCTTCGTCACTCATCTCCAGCCCCATAAAGCGGGCACTGCGTCCAACAATGTGCTGAAGATCAGCGACCTGATAGAACTCCAGGCGCTGCACAATGCCAAAGCGATCACGCAGTGGAGACGTTAACGAACCCGCACGCGTTGTGGCGCCAATCAGGGTAAACGGCGGCAGATCGATTTTAATTGAACGTGCTGCCGGGCCTTCGCCAATCATGATATCCAGCTGATAGTCTTCCATTGCCGGATACAACACCTCTTCCACTACCGGTGACAAGCGATGGATTTCATCAATAAACAGCACATCATGGGGTTCGAGATTGGTGAGCATAGCCGCCAGATCGCCTGCTTTTTCCAGCACCGGACCGGACGTAGTACGCAGGTTGACGCCCATTTCATTGGCAACAATATTGGCAAGCGTGGTTTTACCCAGACCCGGAGGACCAAAAATCAGCAGGTGATCGAGGGCATCACCGCGCAGCTTCGCCGCCTGGATAAAAATTTCCATCTGCGAACGTACCTGAGGCTGGCCGATATACTCTTCCAGCAATCTGGGGCGGATCGCACGATCCACCAGGTCTTCAGGGGTAGTGCTGGCAGCCGAAATCAGGCGATCTGCTTCAATCATCCTTTACCTCACAATGCCGCGCGAAGGGCTTCGCGAATCAGGGTTTCACTGCTGGCATCAGGGCGAGCAATTTTGCTTACCATGCGGCTGGCTTCTTGTGGTTTATAGCCTAACGCTACCAGCGCAGCAACCGCTTCCTGCTCGGCATCATCGCTTACCGGACCGGCAGGTGATGTCAGCACCAGATCGGCTGCCGGAGTAAAGAGATCGCCATGCAGTCCTTTAAAGCGGTCTTTCATTTCGACAATCAAACGCTCCGCCGTTTTCTTACCGATACCCGGTAATTTCACTAACGCACCAAGCTCTTCGCGCTCAACAGCATTTACGAACTGCTGCGCAGACATGCCGGAGAGGATCGCCAGCGCCAGCTTCGGCCCCACGCCGTTGGTTTTAATTAGCTCTTTAAACAGCGTGCGTTCTTGCTTATTGTTAAAGCCATACAGCAGTTGTGCGTCTTCGCGCACCACAAAATGCGTGAAGATGATCGCTTCCTGCCCGGCTTCCGGCAGCTCGTAGAAACAGGTCATCGGCATATGCACTTCATAGCCTACCCCGCCCGTTTCCAGAAGGACCAGTGGGGGTTGTTTTTCAAGAATGATGCCTCTGAGTCTGCCTATCACATGACGCTCCTGCGTTAAGGGCTAAAAGGTAATGCGCTATCATAAAAAAAGGCTGGATAGATATCCAGCCTCATTTGTCACTAACGTAACCTGCCGCGCGCTAAATTTAACCTCGACTCACTCATTTGCATGGCGTTCTGGCTGACATGGCAGTGGGTAATGGCAATCGCCAGCGCATCCGCAGCATCCGCCTGAGGGTTAGCCGGGAGCTTGAGCAGCGTACGCACCATGTGCTGTACCTGGCTTTTTTCCGCGCTGCCGATACCGACGACTGTCTGTTTAACCTGTCGGGCAGCATACTCAAACACCGGAAGATCCTGATTGGTCGCAGCAACAATCGCTACGCCGCGCGCCTGTCCCAGCTTCAGCGCCGAATCGGCATTTTTCGCCATAAAGACCTGCTCGATGGCAAAATAATCCGGCTGGAACTGGGTGATGATTTCCGTCACCCCCGCGTATATCAATTTCAGACGTGACGGGAGATCATCAACTTTGGTGCGAATACAACCACTGCCGAGGTAGGTCAGCTGTCTGCCGACCTGACGGATTACACCATAACCGGTAATGCGCGACCCCGGATCAATGCCGAGAATGATAGACATCACGCATCTCCTGTTATTTTATGGCTTAACCACATCATTCTAACGTAGCTGCAACCTCATCGGAGATTTCGCCGTTGTGGTAAACTTCCTGCACGTCATCGCAATCTTCCAGCATATCGATCAGACGCATCAGCTTCGGCGCTGTTTCTGCATCCATATCCGCTTTGGTGGATGGGATCATAGAAACTTCAGCCGCGTCCGCTTTCAGACCTGCCGCTTCCAGCGCATCACGAACTTTCCCCATCTCTTCCCACGCGGTGTAAACGTCAATCGCGCCGTCGTCGAAGGTTACAACATCTTCAGCACCGGCTTCCAGTGCCGCTTCCATGATGGCGTCTTCGTCGCCTTGCTCAAAGGAGATCACGCCTTTCTTGCTGAACAGGTATGCAACGGAACCGTCAGTACCGAGGTTGCCGCCTGTTTTAGTGAATGCGTGGCGCACTTCCGCAACGGTACGGTTACGGTTATCAGACAGACATTCAATCATAACGGCTGTACCACCAGGACCGTAACCTTCATAGATGATGGTTTCCATGTTGGAATCTTCATCACCGCCCACGCCGCGCGCGATTGCACGGTTCAGGGTGTCACGGGTCATGTTGTTTGCCAGCGCTTTATCAACCGCGGCACGCAGACGCGGGTTAGCATCCGGATCGCCGCCACCCAGTTTAGCCGCCGTCACCAGCTCACGAATGATTTTGGTGAAGATCTTACCGCGCTTAGCATCCTGCGCTGCTTTACGATGTCTGGTGTTGGCCCATTTACTATGACCTGCCATAAATAATCTCTCCAAAAAGCGCGCCTTCTCAGGCGACGTTAATTACAAACTCTTCAATCGCCTGCCGGTTACTCCACGACTTGGTTAACTGTGCAGCCTCGTGCGCATTAACCCAACGGTAGGTCAAATGTTCGGTGAACACGATCTTTCGTTCAGTGGGCAGAGCCAGGCAAAACCAGGACTCCATATTACGTACAATTCCTGGCGCATAGCGATGACGTAAATGACTAAAAATCTCAAACTCCACCGTGCGCTGGCAGTCAATTAAGGTCAGTTGCTCACGCGCAACATCAATGGCGACCTCTTCCTTTACTTCGCGCAGGGCGGCTTGCGACGCGGTTTCACCTTCTTCAAGGCTGCCGGTGACCGACTGCCAAAAATCAGGATCGTCGCGTCGCTGTAACATCAGCACTCTCCCGGTGTCCTTTGCATAAATCACGACTAACACCGAGACAGGCTGCTTATATGCCATATCAGTTATTCTCGGCCTTCTTAACAACCTGAATGCTCAGTTCCGCCAGCGCAGCTTCGTTGGCAAAGCTCGGCGCTTCGGTCATCAGACATGCGGCAGCTGTCGTTTTCGGGAAAGCAATAACGTCACGGATGTTATCCGTTCCGGTCAGCAGCATGGTCAGACGATCCAGGCCAAACGCCAGGCCCGCGTGCGGCGGTGTACCGTATTTTAGCGCGTCCAGCAGGAAGCCGAACTTCTCGCGCTGCTCTTGTTCGTTGATACCCAGAATACCAAATACGGTCTGCTGCATATCACCGTTATGGATACGTACAGAACCGCCGCCTACTTCGTAGCCGTTGATAACCATATCGTACGCATTGGCAACCGCATCTTCCGGCGCAGCTTTCAGCTCAGCCGCCGTCATGTCTTTCGGTGAGGTGAACGGATGGTGCATTGCGGTCAGACCACCTTCACCATCGTCTTCAAACATTGGGAAGTCGATAACCCACAACGGCGCCCATTTGGATTCGTCGGTCAGGTTCAGATCTTTACCCAGTTTCAGGCGCAGAGCCCCCATCGCGTCGGCAACCACTTTCTTGTTGTCGGCACCGAAGAAGATCATATCGCCGTCTTGTGCGCCAGTACGTTCCAGAATAGCTTCAATGATTTCAGCATTCAGGAACTTGGCCACCGGGCTGGTTATCCCTTCCAGACCTTTTGCACGCTCGGTGACTTTAATGTATGCCAAACCTTTCGCACCGTAGATCTTAATGAAGTTACCGTAATCGTCGATCTGCTTACGGCTAAGTGCGGCGCCGCCAGGTACGCGCAGAGCCGCTACACGCCCTTTCGGATCGTTAGCCGGACCAGAGAACACGGCGAATTCAACAGATTTCAGCAGATCAGCAACGTCCACCAGCTCCATCGGGTTACGCAGATCCGGCTTATCGGAACCGTAACGACGCTCTGCTTCAGCAAAGGTCATGATCGGGAAATCGCCCAGGTCCACACCTTTTACTTCCTGCCACAGATTACGCACCAGCGCTTCCATCACTTCACGCACCTGCGGTGCGGTCATGAAGGAGGTCTCAACATCGATCTGAGTAAATTCAGGCTGGCGGTCAGCACGTAAATCTTCATCACGGAAGCATTTTACGATCTGGTAGTAACGGTCGAAGCCAGACATCATCAGCAGTTGTTTGAACAACTGAGGAGACTGTGGCAGAGCGTAGAATTTACCTTTATGTACGCGAGACGGTACCAGGTAGTCGCGCGCACCTTCTGGCGTCGCTTTCGTCAGCATCGGCGTTTCAATGTCGAGGAAGCCGTGGTCGTCCATGAAGCGACGCACCAGGCTGGTAATTTTGGCACGCGTTTTCAGACGCTGCGCCATTTCAGGGCGACGCAGATCGAGGTAGCGATACTTCAGACGAGCTTCTTCAGTATTTACGTGGTTAGAGTCGAGCGGCAGTGAATCTGAACGGTTGATAATGACCAGATCGGATGCCAGCACTTCAATTTCGCCCGTCGCCATATCGGCGTTGACGTTTTTCGCGTCACGCGCACGCACGGTGCCCGTTACCTGAATGCAGAACTCATTACGCAGTTCGGAGGCCAGCTTTAACGCGTCCGCACGGTCCGGATCGAAAAATACCTGCACGATACCTTCGCGGTCGCGCATATCGATAAAGATCAGGCTACCAAGATCACGACGACGGTTGACCCAACCACACAGAGTCACCTGCTGCCCCTCGTGGGACAGACGTAGCTGTCCGCAATATTCTGTACGCATGAGATATCCCTTAACTTTGCCGCAGGCGGATTGTCACCTGCCCGGCAGATGACGAAGTCGCAGCTTTAGCTGAATGTCACAACTGAATGAAAAAAGGCGGCTATTATACTGGAAATTCTGCCGCACGATAAGAGCCTACTGGGGTAGACTCTCAGTCCGGTACTGACTGTACGCGTGTTTCCTAAGCGGGTATTGCGTAATCTCACAAAAAATAACAAAAATTGTCGCCCCTTTCACACAGATTCGCGATTAAGGTGTAACGGAAATCTTTTTTACTGGAGTCACCATGCTGGAACTGAACGCAAAAACAACCGCACTTGTCGTCATCGATCTACAGGAAGGGATCTTGCCTTTCGCGGGTGGGCCTCATTCGGCAAACGACGTCGTCGCTCGCGCAGCACAACTAGCGGAAAAATTCCGTACCCACGGTTCACCGGTGGTGATGGTTCGTGTCGGCTGGTCTGCGGATTATGCCGAAGCGCTAAAACAACCGGTTGATGCCCCCGCGCCAGCCAAAGCATTACCCGACAACTGGTGGGAATACCCGCAAGCGCTGGGAAAATGTACGACAGACCTGGAGGTTACCAAGCGCCAGTGGGGAGCATTCTACGGTACTGACCTGGAACTACAGCTGCGCCGTCGCGGTATCGACACCATCGTCCTTTGCGGGATCTCCACCAATATCGGCGTCGAATCCACTGCGCGTAACGCCTGGGAGCTGGGTTTTAGCCTGATCGTTGCCGAAGACGCCTGCAGTGCCGCCAGCGCCGACCAGCATCAGGGCAGCATGACGCATATTTTCCCACGCATTGCCCGTGTACGTCGCGTTGACGAGATCCTACAAGCGTTATGATCTATATCGGCTTACCCCAGTGGTCACACCCGAAATGGGTGCGTCTGGGGATCACCAGCCTTGAAGAGTATGCCCACCACTTTAACTGCGTGGAGGGTAATACCACGCTGTACGCCTTGCCGAAAGCCGAGATTGTTGACCGCTGGTTTGCACAAACCAGCGACGATTTTCGCTTCTGTTTCAAATTCCCGGCCACCATCTCGCATCAGGCCGCACTGCGGAATTGCGATGGCCTGGTACAGGAATTTTTTACGCGCATGTCACCGCTGGATGCCCGTATCGGACAATACTGGTTGCAGCTACCTGCCACGTTCGGCCCGCGTGACCTCCCTGCCCTGTGGCAATTCCTCGATGCTCTCCCTAAAACGTTTACCTACGGTGTCGAGGTTCGTCATCCGGATTTCTTTGCGAAAGGTGAATCAGAGGTTCAGCTCAATCGGGGTCTGCATGAACGCGGGGTTAATCGGGTCATTTTAGACAGTCGTCCGGTCCATGCCGCGATCCCACACACGGAAGCAATTCGCGATGCTCAACGTAAGAAACCGAAGGTCCCGGTCCATGCGGTAGTCACGGCAAACCACCCGATGGTCCGTTTTATCGGTAGTGATAACATGACACAGAATCGGCAGTTCTTTGCCGCCTGGTTGGCAAAGTTGTCACTCTGGCAACAGACCACCACGCCTTATCTGTTTTTGCACACGCCGGATATTGCACAGGCTCCACAGCTGGTAGACACGCTATGGGCGGATTTGCGTAGTGCCCTGCCAGAGATCGGATCAGCACCCTCGATTCCACAGCAATCTTCTCTTTTCTGAAAATGCCACCTATCATAGTCAATGCCATCAACCCAACCGTACTCTAAATAATTCGAGTTGCAGGAAGATGGCAAGGGAGAGAATCCCCTGGAGCTTACATAAGTAAGTGACTGGGGGGAGCGAGTACAGCCACCGCGCATGCAACTTGAAGTATGACGAGGAAAGGGAGTTTGTATGGTAAGCGCGCTTTATGCCGTCCTGGGTGCGTTATTGTTAATAAAGTTCTCCTTTGACGTCGTTCGCCTGCGCATGCAATATCGCGTTGCCTATGGTGATGGCGGCTTTAGTGAGCTGCAAAGCGCTATTCGCATTCACGGTAATGCAGTGGAATATATTCCCGTTGCATTAGTGTTGCTGCTTTTTATGGAAATGAACGGCGCTGAAACGTGGATGGTGCATATTTGCGGGTTGATGTTGATAGCCGGGCGACTGATGCACTATTACGGATTCCATCACCGTCTTTTCCGCTGGCGTCGTTCCGGCATGAGCGCCACCTGGTGTTCACTGTTGCTAATGGTGCTGGCGAATCTTTGGTATATGCCCTGGGAGTTGGTTTTCTCCCTGCATTAGCGCACAATACGCCACTTTATTTTTCCCGGATTTTTACGTTATGTCTCACCGCGACACGCTTTTTTCTGCGCCTATCGCCAGTCTGGGTGACTGGACCTTTGATGAACGGGTAGCTGAAGTCTTCCCGGATATGATCCAGCGTTCCGTTCCCGGCTATTCCAATATCATCTCCATGATTGGCATGCTGGCCGAACGTTTCGTGCAACCCAACACGCAGGTCTACGATCTGGGCTGCTCTTTGGGCGCAGCGACGCTCTCGGTGCGTCGCAATATCCATCATGAGAATTGCAAAATTATCGCCGTTGATAACTCGCCGGCGATGGTTGAACGCTGTCGTCGTCATATCGATGCCTATAAAGCCCCTACGCCTGTTGACGTGGTCGAAGGCGATATTCGCAACATCACTATCGAAAACGCCTCGATGGTGGTGCTGAATTTTACCCTGCAATTCCTTGAGCCACCTGAGCGCCAGGCATTGTTGGATAAGATTTATCAGGGGTTGAACCCCGGCGGTGCGCTGGTGCTATCCGAGAAGTTCAGCTTCGAAGATGCCAAAGTTGGCGAACTGCTGTTCAACATGCACCACGACTTCAAACGCGCCAATGGCTACAGCGAACTGGAAATCAGCCAGAAGCGCAGCATGCTGGAGAACGTGATGCTGACCGACTCCGTAGAAACACACAAAGCGCGACTGCATCAGGCAGGCTTTGAGCACAGCGAATTGTGGTTCCAGTGCTTCAACTTTGGGTCACTGGTCGCGTTGAAATCTGAGGTTCCGGCATGACAGACTTTGGTAACTTTTATCAGCTGATTGCCAAAAACCATCTTTCCCATTGGCTGGAAACGCTCCCGGCGCAAATCGCCGCCTGGCAACGCGATCAACATGGGTTGTTTAAGCAGTGGTCGAATGCCGTGGAGTTTCTGCCGGAACTGACGCCGCATCGTCTGGATTTACTGCATAGCGTGACTGCCGAAAGCGAGGAGCCGCTCAGCGAAGGGCAGATCAAACGGATTGATACGCTGATGCGTCATCTCATGCCGTGGCGCAAAGGTCCATATTCGCTGTACGGCGTCAATATTGATACCGAATGGCGTTCCGACTGGAAGTGGGATCGCGTTCTGCCGCATTTATCCGATCTGACCGGGCGAACCATTCTCGACGTGGGCTGCGGTAGTGGCTATCACATGTGGCGCATGATTGGCGCGGGTGCTCATCTGGCTGTCGGTATCGATCCTACGCAGTTGTTCCTGTGTCAGTTTGAAGCAGTACGTAAATTGCTGGGTAACGATCAGCGCGCTCACCTGCTGCCGCTGGGTATCGAACAGCTTCCGGCACTGAACGCGTTTGATACCGTATTCTCTATGGGCGTGCTTTATCACCGTCGCTCACCGCTGGAACATCTCTGGCAGTTGAAAGATCAACTG
This sequence comes from Citrobacter sp. Igbk 17, assembly GCF_028069775.1. Lineage (NCBI taxonomy): Bacteria > Pseudomonadati > Pseudomonadota > Gammaproteobacteria > Enterobacterales > Enterobacteriaceae > Citrobacter > Citrobacter sp. Igbk 17. The sequence goes on from NZ_JANEWI010000024.1 coordinate 52,993, forward strand.
GTAAAAGACGGAGAGCTGGTGCTGGAAACACTGGTGGTCGAAGGTGATGAGAATACCGTTCTGGTACCAGGTGACCGCTACGCGCAAATGCGTAACGTCTACTTTATTCCATCCGCACTGGCGCTGATAAACTGGCTGGAAAAATGTGGATTTGTGGATGTCCGTATCGCCGACGTCTGTGTCACTACCACAGAAGAGCAGCGTCGCACCGAATGGATGATAACCGAGTCACTGGCCGATTTCCTCGACCCGAATGACAGCAGTAAAACACTGGAAGGTTACCCTGCCCCATTACGTGCCGTGTTAATTGCACGTAAGCCATGATGGATTGCCGAATGACCGTTACGTATAGCACCGTTTCTCCAAAATAGTTCAAGTTGCAGCAAGGCGGCAACGCAGCAAACCCCCGGGAGCGTAGATAACTACGTGACCGGGGTGCGCGAGGCGGCCAACGCTGCTGCGGCTTGAAATATGAAGGAGAAAAAAAGGCCCCTGTTGAATTGGCAGGGGCCTGGTACGAGCAAGCATCATATTGGGCGACATGATGCAACGGTAAAAATCAGCTGGCCTGGTGGTGCGCAATGATTGCCTTCATTTCAGCAACCGCCGCCCCGTCTACCGCATAGCGGGAATATTCATCCGCCTGCGTATCCGAAGACATCGACAACCCCGAATTGCGATACCGCATGGGTGAAGCCAGCCATACTCCGGCAGAACTGTGGACTTCCTGCACTCCAGCGTTGAGGAACAGGGATAAATTCGCGGCGCGAACCCCCGCTCCGGCCATAATGATTGGAGCATCCACCTGCGCAATAAGTTCCATTATTTTTGTTAAACCTTGCGCTGCATCTGATTTTTGCCCGGAAGTCAGCACTCTGGCGACACCCAAATCGGACAATTTATTCAGCGCATTTAATGGGTTGGCGCACATATCGAAGGCCCGATGAAACGTCACATTTAGCGGGCCCGCAGCAACCATTATTTTTTCCATGCGTGGCATATCGACATTGCCGTCCACATTGAGAATGCCGGTCACCAGCCCTGAAAAACCTAAATCTCTGACCATCGCGATATCATCAAGCATCGCGGCAAATTCACCGTCGGTGTAACAAAAATCACCCCCACGCGGGCGGATAATGGGATTAACAGGAATAGAGACATGCTGGCGTACTGAGCGCAACACCCCCAGCGACGGCGTTAATCCCCCTTCTTTGGGCGCCGAGCACAGTTCAATACGATCAGCCCCCTGACGCTGCGCGGTGCGTGCGCACTCCATGCTGTAACAGCAGATTTCCAGTAATGCCATCACTCACTCCTGTTGCTCGCTTGCGACAATCGCTTCAATTGACCACGGATGAAATTTGAGGGTGACGCTGCCATCACTCACCGCCAGTGTCGGATTCGGTAAACGCTCACGCTCTCCTTTTGGCGAGCTGGTTTTCACGAAAATCCCCGGCTGACTCAATCCTTCATCAGAAAGCAGCGCCAGCGCACGCGCGTTCAGTGTTTCCGGCGCACCGGGCAGAACGATTTCGATATGCTCCCACCCCTCGTGCGGGTAACGCTTTTCACCTGGCCATGGCAACTCAACCACCGAAAACTGCCAGTGAGCGACACAAACCGGCTCATCCAGTTTGAACAGGCAAATCGGTCTGCCATTAATGATATTTTCCGATAGCAGCTCTCCACACTGTTCAAATCCCCGACGCCAGCGCTCTGCGGTGGTATTTTGATGGCAGCGCAAAGAGATATGATCGGCATCCAGCGATGAAATATCCAGACCCAGACGGGTGGAAAGTTCCGTTAACGCTTGAATGAAATGTGGTAAATCTGCGGAAATATCATGCAGTTCTGTAACTGTTTGCCAGTTCGCCATAATGAAAGCTCATATCGATGTTCAAAGCCGCTAATTTACTCTGTTGCGTAGTCCCATCCAACTGCTGATTTTTTCGAACGGAGTATGAATAATTATACGTAATAACAGTGTCTGTATTTTAGGCTGTGCGCCGTACTCGCAATGCTGACGGCAACGGGCATTTGCAGTATACTCCCGCCCTAAATTCTTAAACTGGTGCGGTGAATTTTATCCCGCTTCATAAATGTAAGGTATTCCGGTGAATATTCAGGCTCTTCTCTCAGAAAAAGTTAGTCAGGCCATGATTGCTGCAGGTGCACCTGCAGATTGCGAACCGCAGGTTCGTCAGTCAGCAAAAGTACAGTTCGGCGACTATCAGGCCAACGGCATGATGGCAGTTGCTAAAAAACTGGGTATGGCGCCGCGACAACTGGCAGAGCAGGTGCTGACTCATCTGGATCTCAGCGGGATTGCCAGCAAAGTTGAAATTGCAGGCCCAGGCTTTATCAACATTTTTCTCGATCCGGCATTCCTCGCGCAGCATGTTCAGCAGGCGCTGACTTCCGATCGCCTGGGCGTCACTCAACCGGCAAAACAAACGGTTGTTGTTGACTACTCCGCACCTAACGTGGCGAAAGAGATGCACGTGGGCCACCTGCGTTCCACCATCATCGGTGACGCCGCGGTGCGTACGCTGGAGTTTCTCGGCCATAACGTTATTCGCGCCAACCACGTCGGCGACTGGGGCACCCAGTTCGGCATGCTGATCGCATGGCTGGAAAAACAGCAGCAGGAAAATGCCGGAGAAATGGCGCTGGCAGACCTGGAAGGTTTCTACCGCGATGCGAAGAAACACTACGACGAAGATGAAGCCTTCGCCGAGCGTGCTCGTAGCTATGTAGTGAAACTGCAGGGCGGGGATGAATATTTCCGCGAGATGTGGCGCAAGCTCGTCGACATCACTATGTCGCAGAACCAGTTAACCTATGACCGTCTGAACGTCACCCTGACCCGTGACGACGTGATGGGCGAAAGCCTGTACAACCCGATGCTACCGGGCATTGTTGCTGACCTGAAAGCCAAAGGTCTGGCTGTTGAGAGCGAAGGCGCTACCGTTGTATTCCTTGATGAGTATAAAAACAAGGAAGGTGAACCGATGGGCGTCATCATTCAGAAGAAAGATGGCGGCTATCTCTACACCACGACCGATATCGCCTGTGCGAAGTATCGTTACGAAACGCTGCATGCCGACCGCGTCCTCTATTACATTGACTCCCGTCAGCATCAGCATTTAATGCAGGCATGGACTATCGTGCGTAAAGCCGGTTATGTGCCGGACTCCGTACCGCTGGAACACCATATGTTCGGCATGATGCTGGGTAAAGACGGTAAGCCATTCAAAACTCGCGCTGGCGGTACTGTAAAACTGGCCGACCTGCTGGATGAAGCGCTGGAACGTGCGCGTCGTCTGGTGGCCGAGAAGAACCCGGATATGCCCGCTGATGAGCTGGAAAAACTGGCGAATGCCGTCGGTATCGGTGCGGTGAAATATGCGGATCTGTCGAAAAACCGTACCACCGACTATATCTTCGACTGGGACAACATGCTGGCCTTCGAAGGCAATACAGCACCGTATATGCAGTATGCCTACACCCGCGTACTTTCCGTGTTCCGTAAAGCGGATATCGACGAAAACGCGCTGGCCAGCGCACAGGTTATTATCAGTGAAGATCGCGAAGCTCAGTTGGCCGCGCGCCTGCTGCAGTTCGAAGAGACGCTGACCGTTGTCGCACGTGAAGGTACGCCGCACGTAATGTGCGCTTATCTGTACGACGTTGCAGGCCTGTTCTCTGGCTTCTACGAACACTGCCCGATCCTCAGCGCTGAGAATGAAGAGATTCGTAACAGCCGTCTGAAACTGGCGCAACTGACGGCGAAAACGCTGAAACTGGGTCTGGATACGCTGGGTATCGAAACCGTAGAACGCATGTAATCGCCTCGAGTGATGTGAAAGCCCGCGCTATGTCGCGGGCTTTTTTATTATGACCTTACCTGCCCTCATAGGCCTGATAAGTGAAGCTCCATCAGGCGGTCAGACGCACCTTGCCGGATGGCGGCGTAAGCGCCTTATCCGGCCTACTGATAGCATCAATTTGTAACAACTCACAAGGAATGACACATTTCCGTAGAGGGATGGTACATTTTTTGCCTGTCATCCCGTTTACGCCTCCGTATCATGAGGCGGCGAATTAATCGGGTACGGGTCAATGACATTCAGAGATTTTGAGGCGGAAGAAAGACTTTTCCAGCGGCGTGTAATGGTGGCCTTTGGCCTGGTCGTCATCTGTTTTGGCATCCTGATTTATAACCTCTACAACTTACAAATCCGTCAACACCAGTATTACACCACCCGATCGGATGCAAACGACATCAAAATGCTGCCCGTCGCCCCAACGCGCGGTATCATTTACGATCGCAACGGCATTCCGCTGGTACGAAATGTCACCTGGTACGACATTTCTGTTACGCCGTATAAAATCAGCGATATGGACGCCCTGCTGAAGCAACTCACGCCGATTGTTGACCTCACGCCAGATGATATTGACCAGTTTCGCCATGAACTGAAGGCCAGCAGTCGCTATCGCCCGGTAGTACTTAAAAATGCGCTGACCGATGTAGAAATTGCCCGTTTCTCTGTGAACCAGTTCCATTTCAGCGGCGTGACCATCAATAGCTACGAAGATCGCCAGTATCCTTATGGGGCGGAGCTGGCACATGTACTTGGCTATGTATCAAAAATCAACGATAGCGATCTGAAAGCACTGGATAAAAAAGGGCTGGCAGAGAACTACGCCGCCGACCACAACATCGGTAAGCAGGGCATTGAGCACTACTACGAAAATGACCTACACGGCAAAACGGGTTATCAGGAAGTGGAAGTTGATAATCACGGGCGTATTGTACGTTTGATTAAAGACGTCCCCCCTGTCGCCGGCAAAGATATTCATCTGACGCTGGATTTACACTTACAGGAATACATTGAAAGCCTGCTGGTGGGACAACGCGCCGCGGTGCTGGTGGAAGATCCCCATGATGGTTCCGTGCTGGCAATGGTCTCAAACCCCAGCTACGATCCAAACCCGTTTGTAAAAGGCATCAGCTACCAGGATTACAACACGCTGTTGCAGGATAAAGACCTGCCATTAATTAACCGCGTCACCCAGGGGTTATATCCTCCCGCCTCAACGGTAAAACCGTACATGGCGATGTCAGCCTTATTAAACGGGGTGATCACCCCACAAACCAGCTTCTTTGGCGCCCCGACATGGACACTCCCCGGCACCGAACGGCATTACCGCGACTGGAAAAAAACAGGACACGGCATGCTGGATGTGACCAAAGCGATTGAAGAATCAGCGGATACGTTCTTCTATCAGGTGGCGTACATGATGGGGATCGACCGTATTAACAGCATGCTTAGCCAGTTTGGCTACGGCAAACCTACCGGTATCGATCTTGATGAAGAGTACAACGGTCTGCTGCCAAGCCGCGACTGGAAACAACGGGTGCATAAAAAAGCCTGGTACCAGGGAGATACCATTTCGGTCGGCATCGGCCAGGGCTACTGGATTGCCACGCCAATTCAGATGGTAAAAGCGATGGTCGCACTGATTAACAACGGGAAAGTTATTGCCCCTCACCTGCTACAGGATGAAGAGAGCGGCAAATCAATCACCCACTATCAGGCACCGGCGGCACCCGCGCAAATAGCCTCAGCCTCATCACCGTACTGGAGCCTGGTACGCCAGGCCATGTTCGGCATGGCGAATGCACCTAACGGTACCGGGTATAAATTTTTCCATACGGCACCTTATGGCATCGCGGCCAAAAGCGGAACATCACAAGTCTTTAGCCTGAAAGAAAACCAGACTTACAATGCGAAGATGATCCCCATCCGACTGCGCGACCACGTGTTCTATACCGCATTTGCGCCGTATAAGAATCCAAAAGTCGCCATCGCATTGATTCTGGAAAACGGCGGCAGCGACGGGGTTACCGCCGCGCCGGTCATGCGCCAAATCATGGATCATCTGTTTGCGCCGCAGGACAACACTGGGCAACCCGATGCAGCAGGACAATCTGGCCCGGTCAGCACCGCATCAGCGGACAACACGATTAATAGTACTTACGCAAGTATTCGGTGAGGCACAGCATTGCCATGGCCTGCCCGTAAGGCATAGAGGTGAGTGGGATGTTGTGGTAGAAATCGAGATTGTGCCCCATGCCGGTGCCAAATGAGGTTTGTAGCAACTCCCCTTCCGGGGAAATGTGTTGCACAATACCTCTGATAGCTTTCTCCGCCACCCCCGCATATTCCTGACCGACATAGCGTTTACGCACCGCTTTGAGAATACCGTAAGCGAATCCAGCTGTTGCAGATGCTTCCAGATATGACTGAGGATCATCCAGTAAGGTGTGCCACAATCCGCTCTCATCCTGACATTCCGCCAGGGCTGCAATTTGCGCATTGAGAACCTGCACCAGATAACGGTGAATGGCGCTGTTTGGCGGCAAATCGATAAGTTCAAGGAAGTCCGGGATCACAATCGTAAGCCAACTATTACCTCGCGCCCAACGGGCGTTCGCGAAGTTATGCCGCCCCACATAGCTCCAGCCGTGGAACCACAGCCCCGTTTCCTTATCCATCAGATTTTGTACATGCAGCAGAAACTGATACGTGGCCTCTTCGATATACTCAGGACGATTGAGCAACTTGCCAATTTTCGCCAGAGGCAGCACCGTCATCATCAGTGTGTCATCCCACATCTGCTGATGGTTTTCTTCTGCCAGCGTGATGTGTTGCATACCGCCAAACTCAGTACGGGGCATCTGATGCATGGCCCACTCTGCCCATGCGTCAAGCCAGGGCAGATACGCCGGATTACGCGTTTCTTCATAGCGATATGCCAGTGTTAAAAACGGGGCCATCGTGTTGACGTTTTTGGTCGTCGCCCCTTCCGCAAAGCGTTCGGCAAACCAGCTATCGATAATGTCGCGCATCGTCTCATCACCGGTTTGCTGATAATACTGATACATTCCGTACAGGCCGACGCCGTGAGTCCACTCCCATCCGGCCCAGCCTTTGGTATCAATAACACGTCCGTCATCCAGTCGCAGCAAGAACTCGCCCGTTTCATCATGAATATTGACCAGGTTATGCGTCACCTTTTTAATGAGCGTTTTTAATTCATCCCTGGATATAAAATGTTCTGGTTGACGCAACAATGGACTGTGTTTAACCGGGTAAACAATCATTTCCTTAACCTCTGTCAGTGTCGAATTCAATGCTGCGCCCTGTTCCAGTTTCGGCGCGGCAGGTTTATTACGATTCAGGTAACCCTGTGTGTTGTTACCCTAAAGTGATGTGTAAACATTGGGCATCATTACCGGGCCACAGTAAAAGCTAACCGCAGGGGAAACCTTTTTGTTTCTGCCAGGGATTTTTGCGAAATGGCAATAGCACAAAGAGTCCGACAACACAGGTCACTAATTTTATAAAACAGCGTTTCTTTTTAATCAGGATAGTCGTTCAGAACTGCGAGGTGGCCAGCAGTTTCGCCTGCTGGCCGACGTAAAGAAGGGAATTAACGGTAGTTCACAATCACCTGATTGCTCTGAACCTGCAAGGCAGGGATCAGGCGACCGCCACCAGGCACTTCCCAGACGAAGTGCATGGGTTCAATCGCAGGGACACTATTAAAGCCATTAGTGGTCCCGCTTTGCCCATCCAGTTCGACACAACGGGACTGAGAGCATAAGCGCACACGTAATCCCGCAGGCGTAGGCCCATTTAATTCATAGCGCCAGGCGACCAGCGTCATCAGGCCTGAAACGGGCTGGCTGGGAACCAAAGGCGAAGATGAAGCCGACTCCCCACGATAATTTAAGGTAATCCCCATACCGCTTGCCTGCCATGTCCCTTCCCCGGCAGCCTGTACAGCCAGCGGGAAAAACAACAGCCAAAGAAATTTACGCATTATTTACCTCCAATGGTCGCGGTCATACGGATATGGCGGTTATCGGAAAGCTCCATATTCGACAACACCACCAACTGCGGAATACTGCGCCGTAAAAAACGCGCAAGGAGAGGTCGCAGCGCATGATTCACCAGCAATACTGGCGGCGCACCCAACATTTCCTGACGAGACAGTGCTTCCTGCGTCTGCGCCAGCAACCGGTCTGCCAGACCAGGTTCAAGGCCCCCACCGCCCTGTAACGCTTGTAACAACAGGCGCTCAAGCGGTGTATCGAGTCCGATAACCTGAACTTCCTCGTTTCCCGGGAACCACTGCTGAGTAATCGCCCGTCCAAGCGCCACACGCACCACTGCGGTAAGTTCATGCGGATCATTCTGTAACGGGGCATGTTCCGCCAACGTTTCAAGAATGGTGCGCATATCACGAATAGGGACTTTTTCATCCAACAGGTTCTGCAGCACTTTGTGCAGTGTGGTCAGCGTGACCACACCCGGCACCAGATCTTCTGTCAGTTTCGGCATCTCTTGTGAAACACGATCCAACAGCTGTTGCGCCTCCTGACGACCAAATAGCTCTGCGGCAAACTGACCAATCAAATGGTTCAGATGTGTGGCAACCACTGTACTGGCTTCAACAACGGTGAAGCCCTGAATTTGCGCCTGCTCTTTTAGCGCACTTTCAATCCAAATAGCATCCAGTCCAAAGGCAGGATCAACCGTTTTCTCCCCTGGCAGCGATCCGGCTGCGGTACCAGGGTTGATAGCCAACCAGCGCCCAGGGTAAGCATCACCACTACCAATCTCAACCCCTTTCATCAGAATACGATAGCGGGCAGGTTGCAGATCCATATTGTCGCGAATGTGTACCACTGGCGGCAGGAACCCCATATCCTGGGCAAATTTCTTACGAATGCTGCGAATACGCCCCAGCAATTCGCCGTCCTGTTGGAAGTCCACCATCGGAATCAGGCGATACCCAACCTCCATTCCCAGCGTGTCTTCCAGCTGTACATCACTCCACGTCGCTTCTACCACCGAGTTGTTTTCCGGCATTTTCACCGGCTGAGCTTCTTCTGGTGCTTTTTGCTCGCGTCCGCGCATCCACCAGGCCAGCCCCAGTAATGCCGCGGTAAACATCAGAAACACCAGGTTTGGCATTCCCGGTACCAACCCCAATAAACCGAGGACCGCCGCACTAAGCAGCATGACGCTTGGGTTGCTGAACAACTGGGTGACCATCTGTTCACCCACGTCCTGATCGGTACTCACGCGGGTTACGATAACCCCCGCCGCCGTTGAGATAACCAGCGCAGGGATCTGTGCTACCAGCCCGTCACCAATGGTCAGCAGGGTATAGCTTTCTGCCGCGCTGCCCATGCTCATACCGTGCTGCAACACCCCAACCAGCAAGCCGCCAACCACGTTGATGACCATAATCAGAATACCGGCGATGGCATCCCCACGAACAAATTTACTCGCACCGTCCATGGAGCCGTAAAAATCGGCTTCCTGTGTCACTTCAGAACGGCGTTTTTTGGCTTCATCTTCACCAATCAATCCCGCATTCAGATCGGCGTCAATCGCCATCTGCTTACCCGGCATCCCGTCCAGCACGAAACGCGCACCCACTTCAGCGATACGTCCCGCACCTTTGGTGATAACCATAAAGTTAATGATGACGAGAATGACGAAGACCACGATACCGATGGCAAAGTTACCGCCGACCAGGAAGTGACCAAAGGCTTCCACCACCTTACCTGCCGCCGCTGCACCTGTATGTCCTTCCATCAATATGATACGCGTAGACGCGACGTTCAGTGCCAGGCGCAACAAGGTGGTGAACAGCAGAATCGTTGGGAATGCGGCGAATTCAAGCGTGCGCTGGGTGAACATCGCCACCAACAGCACCATGATCGACAGTGCAATGTTAAAGGTGAACAGTAAATCGAGGATGAAGGCCGGAAGCGGCAGCACCATCATCGACAGGATCAGCAGAATGAGGATCGGCCCGGCAAGAATTTGCCATTGCGTGGATTTCAGGTTGCCGGGCAGACGCAGCATCGCGACCAGATTAGCCATCAGTATTCTTCTCGTTCATAAAATCCAGTGCTTCAGGCACCGGAAGGTTTCCAGGTTGTGGTGGCGGCGTGCCGCCAGCCAGACGCCAGCGTTTTAGCTGCCATACCCATGCCAACACTTCGGCAACGGCGGCATACAATTGGCCAGGTATTTGCTGACCGATCTCAGCATGGCGATATAACGCACGAGCCAGAGGCGGTGCTTCTAACGTTGGGACACGGTGCTCCGCGCCAATCTCTCGAATACGCAATGCCACCAGTCCGGCCCCTTTAGCCACAACTTTTGGCGCGCTCATTTTGTTTTCGTCGTACTGCAAGGCAACCGAATAGTGCGTAGGGTTGGTCACAATAACATCCGCCTTCGGCACATCTGCCATCATGCGGCGCTGTGCGGCCGCACGCTGCATCTGGCGAATTTTGCCCTTAACGTGCGGATCACCTTCGCTTTGTTTAAATTCGTCACGGATATCCTGACGCGACATCCGCAGTTTTTTTACGTGGCTATAAATCTGGAAAAAGACGTCAAACCCCACCATCGGAATGACGCCAAGCACCACCAGCAATGCGCACATACCGACTAAATCCAGCGCATTACCCATCGCCGTAATCGGGGATTCGGCCATCAGGCGCATCATCTCTGGCCAGTTATGCCAGAGATAGAATCCCGCCACGCTACCCACTAATGTGGATTTCAATATGGCTTTAAGCAGCTCAGCCCCGGTTTGCGCCGAGAACATACGCTTAATACCCGGTAACGGATTCAGCTTTGAGAATTTGGGTTGCAGCGATTTACCACTGAAGATCAAGCCGCCAAGCATCACCGGGGAGATCAATGCCACCAGCACAACCCCGGTAATCAGCGGCAACAACGCAATCATGGCGTCTTTAATCAACAGAATGATTTGGCTCAGGATCAGGTTAGGGTCATTGACCATACTGTGGTCAAAGCGTAATCCAGTTGACAGCATGCCTGCCAACCTACGGGCGAGCGACTCCCCACCAATCCAGATAATGCACACGCCCACCAGCAAAATAAGCAGTGAGGTTAGCTCCTTGGATCGGGGTATCTGCCCTTCTTCCCGTGCTTTTTCAAGTCGGTGGGGTGTGGGGGCTTCTGTTTTGTCGTCGTCGCTTTCTTCTGCCACGCATCAGACCCTGGATAGAGATATAGGCGTGAATGATGCCAGAACAGCTATACAACAATGGGGAGAGTAAGCGGTAAAAAAGACGGGATTTATGGCTTTAACGCCAATTGCCGATGAATAACATGTAAGCCGGATGAGAAGTTTCCTCCCGCATCCGGCAAATACACATCAGAAACCGAGGCTATCCAGCAGGTCGTCAACCTGATCCTGGCTTGCCACTACGCCGGCTTTTGAAGTGTCAACCTGCGGACCATTCAGCAAACTTTCGTTCTCGCGTTTTGGTCGGGCGCCCTGCTCCGGAATGTTTTCCAGCAGCACCATCAGCAGTTGACGTTCAATCTCCTGGATAACATCCATCATGCGCTTGATAACCTGACCGGTGAGATCCTGGAAATCCTGCGCCATCATGATGTCCAGCAATTGGGCATTGGTAAAGCTGGTATGACCGGGGACATCACCAAGGAACTGGCGGGTATCAGTGACCAGTTCACGGGCATCGGACAGTTCAATCGGATTTTCGAACCATTCATCCCAGCGTTTGGTCAGGTCTTTTGCCCCTTTTTCCATGGCATCCTGGTGTGGCTGTGAAGCTTCTACGCTGTTCAGCGCGCGCTCTGCCGCCTGTGCAGTCATTTGTACAACGTAGTCCAGGCGATCGCGCGCGTCGGGAATGGCTTCCGCCGCTTCGGCAATGGCCTGATCCAGCCCCAGTTCACGCAGGCTGTCGCGCAGCATTCGGGTTAAACTACCGATGCGCGCAATGATGTCCCCTGCTGAGTGTTCGTCAACAGGTTTAATTTGTGGTTGCATCATCATCACATCCTCACATGCCCAGTTTCTCAAAGATCTTATTGAGTTTTTCTTCCAGCGTCGCCGCGGTGAACGGTTTTACAACATAACCACTGGCACCTGCCTGTGCTGCCGCGATAATGTTTTCTTTCTTCGCTTCTGCCGTCACCATCAGCACTGGCAGAGCAGACATGCTGCCATCAGCACGAATGGTTTTCAGCAGTTCAAGACCGTCCATGTTAGGCATGTTCCAGTCGGAAATAACAAACCCGAATCCCCCTGCCTGCAGTTTGTTCAACGCGTCAACACCATCTTCAGCTTCTTCAACGTTGTTGAACCCCAGTTCCTTCAGCAGGTTACGCACAATGCGACGCATGGTGGAAAAGTCATCCACAACCAAAAACCTAAGCTCTTTATCCGCCATAAAAATAAACTCCTGATTCAAATACGTATTGCCTGTCCGGCACTGATTTTCGCCAGCATTTGCTGGCTTACCTGGCTAAGATCGACCACTTCGCTTACGCCACCCATATTGATGGCCTCGCGCGGCATGCCGAACACCACACAACTTGCTTCGTTTTGCGCAATGGTCCAGGCACCAGCCTGGTTCATCGCTAACATTCCGGCGGCCCCATCGTTGCCCATACCGGTCAGGATCACCCCGACGGCATTGCGCCCCGCATGTTTCGCCACCGAATGAAACAGCACATCCACTGAAGGCCGATGCCGGTTAACCGGCGGACCATCATGAATTTTGATCTGGTAGTTCGCCCCGCTACGCGCCAGTTCCATATGCTTGTCGCCAGGGGCGATATACGCATGCCCTGGGAGCACGCGCTCTCCGTCTTCTGCCTCTTTCACGGTTATCTGACACAGTTTGTTCAGACGTTCGGCGAACGAACGGGTAAATCCTGGCGGCATATGCTGGGTAATAAGAATACCGGGACTTGAAAGCGGCAATGGCTGGAGTACATGACGAATTGCCTCTGTTCCTCCGGTTGATGCACCGATGACCAGCAGTTTTTCCGAACTGAGTAACGGCCCCGCCTTCAAGGTCGCTGGCGCTGCCGTGGGTTTGTGGGCGGCCAGTTTTGCGCGCGATGCAGTGCGGATTTTCTCCGCAATCATCTCGCTATACGCCAGCATTCCTTCGCGGATCCCCAGTTGAGGTTTGGTAACAAAGTCAATCGCCCCCAGTTCCAGGGCCCGCAGCGTGACCTCAGAACCTTTGCCAGTCAGTGAAGAGACCATCACCACGGGCATCGGACGCAGACGCATCAGTTTTTCAAGAAAATCGAGGCCGTCCATGCGCGGCATTTCAACATCCAGCGTCAGAACGTCGGGATTAAATTTTTTGATGAGATCCCGCGCAACCAAAGGATCAGGCGCTGTCGCAACCATCTCCATATCGCTGTGGCTGTTAATAATCTCGGTCATGATTTGACGCATCAATGCAGAATCATCAACCGACAATACCCTGATTTTACTCATGCTTTATCCTTACCTAGCGCATACACCGTCTGCCCGCGCAGGCTAAACTCGCGCACGAGGTTGCTAAAGTTTTCTGAATGACCGGCAAACAGCAGTCCGTCAGGTTTAAGGAGTGGAACAAAACGGTGCAAAATGTCCTGCTGAGTCGTTTTGTCAAAATAGATCATGACGTTACGACAGAATATGGCGTCGAACGGGCCTGGCACATTGTATTTTTTGTCCAGTAGGTTCACGCTGGAAAATTCAACATGGCTTGCCAGTTCTTGCCGTACACGTACCAGCCCTTCATGAGGTCCGGTACCGCGCATGAAATAGCGTTGCAGCTGCTGTGGCGACAACGTTTTTAGCTCATCAAGGCGGTAAATACCGCTTCTTGCCTTTTCCAACACCTCAGTATCAATGTCGCTCGCAAAAACACGCCAGCGACCCGGTGCCATACCCAGGGTATCGGCCAACGTAATTGCAATACTGTAAGGTTCTTCTCCGGTAGACGCTGCCGCGCTCCAGACGCGATATTCACCGCTGCGTCGACGGGCGTGGTCAGACAGCACCGGAAAGTGATGCCCTTCGCGAAAAAAAGCGGTCAGGTTGGTGGTCAGGGAGTTAATAAAAGCCTGCCACTCAGCACTGTTCTGGTTGGCTTCCAGCATGCTGAGATAGCGACCAAAATCATCCAGTCCCAGGGTACGCAACCGGCGAACCAGGCGGTTATAGACCATGTCCCGCTTGTGGTCGGCCAGCACGATCCCCGCGCGCTGATAGATTAATTGACATATCCGACGAAAATGCGCGTCAGACAGCGCGAGGCGCTGTGTCATCTGTAACAATAATGACGTTTGCCCGGAGGGCAGAGATGATGTCATAGCGCCTTCTCAATCACATTCAGGATACAACGGGCACAACCTGCGGTTGCGCCAATTCTTGTTGTGTTACGGTTTGCTCTTCAAGCTTAAAAAACGCGACACAGGCGGAAAGATTATCTGCCTGGGTAGCTAACTGCTCAGTGGCGGCTGCCGCTTCTTCCACCAGCCCGGCGTTCTGCTGTGTGACAGAATCCATCTGGCTGACGGCTTGCGCCACCTGCTCAATGCCTCTGCGTTGTTCATCGGAGGCCGAGGCAATCTCCCCCATGATGTCGTTAACCCGGGTAACCGAGCTAACAATCTCTGTCATCGTGCGCGCCGCCATATCCACCAGTTGCGATCCCTGATGAACGCGGGTGACGGACTCTTCGATCAGCCCTTTAATTTCTTTCGCGGCCTGCGCGCTACGGCTTGCCAGATTGCGGACCTCTCCGGCGACCACGGCGAAACCGCGCCCCTGTTCACCGGCACGGGCAGCTTCTACCGCGGCGTTTAACGCCAGGATGTTGGTCTGGAAGGCGATGCTGTCAATCACACTGGTGATGTCACCTATCTTCTGCGAGCTGGCAGAAATCTCATGCATAGTGCTGGCAACCTTAGCCGTCTGTTCCCCTCCTTTATGCGCTGTATCGGCCGCACTTTTGGCAATGCCTGAAGCTTGTCGCGCGTTATCCGCATTTTGCCCCACGGTGGCGGTAAGCTGTTCCATACTGGCTGCCGTTTGCGCCAGCGATGCCGCCTGCTGTTCAGTTCGCGAGGACAGATCGTTATTACCCATCGCGATTTCCGAGATCCCGGTATGCATTGCCGAGCTCCCCTGGCGTACCTCACTGACCGTCTCACGCAGTGCCTGTTGCATCGCTTTCAGGCTGGCAAAAATGGCTGAAATCTCATTACGGCCATATACCGCTATCGGTCGCGCCAGATTACCGGCCGCAATGCTGTCGAAATGGCTACCGATGATAGCCAGTGGCTGTACAATCATTTTTCGCGACCAGTACAGCGCTGCAGTCGTTAACAGTGCCGCCAGTACCAGCATGGTGGCGAAAATCACCCCGGACATATGGTAACTACGCTGGCTGTGGTCCTCTGCTTTTTGCAATACCAGGTTGATGTTGTTCTGCCACGCCGTAAAGTTTGCATCAAAGGCATCCTGTGAAGCCTGTACCGGCGCGGTCAAAAAATCCGACAACTGGTTATTTTCCAGCCAGGTTGCCTGGTGAACCAGATCGCTATGCCATTGACTGAAACTTTTCGCGGTTGCGCTTTGCAGCGCCTTCCCCTCTTCTGCCGTCTCTGTCGTCGCCATAAAGCGTTTAAACATCGATTCGGACTGGGCCAGGCTGTCCTGTGCAATCACCATCAGCGCTTTGATATCCTCTGGCGGATAGCTCAAAGCCGTCAGCGTTCCTGCTTTATTAAGGGCAGTACTGGCCTGTAATAACACAGCGCGGGTTTGCGCCAGCGCAGCGCGTTGCTGATTACTCTGTTCGACCTGGTTCAGGTTCTGAAAACCATCCCTAAATGCCCAGAAGGACAAGCCATTACTGCCAATCTGCAAAACACCACAGAGGATTAAAATCAAAAACAGCGTGGTCGAAATTCGAATACGATTAAACATCAACGCTCCCATCAGGCGGCGCAGGCCGCGGTTTAGCTGTCAGTCAAAATGTTTCCCAATGCGTATCTTGTTCGGTAGCGAGCTGGCGCGGTTGTGACGCCGGAGTCGATGTTGCAGGTAGTCGCGTCTTTGATGATGAAGGACGTGACGCGAGGCGGAATGTCGATACCGACTGGGTCAGGCGACTGGCCTGCTCCTCGAGTGCGGCAGCGGCAGCGGCCGACTCCTGCACCAGCGAGGCGTTCTGTTGCGTAACCCGGTCCATTTCAGACACAGCGAGCGCAACCTGATCTATCCCTCGACTTTGTTCATCGGATGCCGAGGCGATTTCCCCCATGATGTCGGTCACACGCGTGACCGCATTAACGATGTCATGCATGGTTTCCCCGGCGCTTTCTACCAATACAGAACCGGTATCAACCCGCGATACAGAATCTTCAATTAGCGCTTTAATCTCTTTTGCTGCCTGCGCACTGCGGCTTGCCAGGTTTCGCACTTCACCAGCAACGACGGCAAAACCACGGCCTTGTTCACCTGCACGCGCAGCTTCTACCGCCGCATTCAGCGCAAGAATGTTTGTCTGGAATGCAATGCCATCAATAACGCTAATGATGTCGGCAATTTTCTTCGAACTATCGGCGATTTCGTGCATGGTATTCACCACGCTATCAACCACTTTGCCGCCATGTTGTGCGGTGTCGGAGGCGCTTTTCGCCAGTTGAGAGGCCTGACGCGCATTGTCCGCATTTTGCTTCACGGTAGCCGTCAACTGTTCCATGCTGGCTGCTGTTTCTTCCAGCGCGGAAGCCTGTTGTTCGGTACGGGATGAAAGATCGGTGTTACCGCTGGCAATTTCACTGGTACCGGAATAAATCGCATCCGAACCTTCGCGCACCAGGGTTACTGTTTCGGTCAGCGAACGCTGCATATGATCGACCGTGCTGGCCAGTTCACCAATTTCATTACGGCCGCTTACAGCCAGAGTTGCGGTTAAGTTACCGCTGGCAATTTCACGGATATGCGCAATGACGCGGGACAAAGGGCTCAGCAAGGCATGACGGATGCCATACCACACCACCACCAGAATCAGTACCAGCACGACAGCCAGAATGCCGAGTTGCCATTGGGCAAAATGGTAATCGCATGCGCTTTGATCGAAGGCCTGTCGGTAGAGTTTCTCGCTAACATCTGCATATTTACCTAACGCTTCACCGAGGGCGTTTTGCATGCCCTGAGTTGGTTGTGCAAAATATGCATCCATGTTGCCGTTTTCAAGGAACTGGACGAGCTCCACCAGGGCTGCATGGTACTGCTGATATTTTTCATCGACGTTGCCGCTGGCATCCGTCATATCAGGCAACGGCGTGATTTTTTTGAAATTAGCGTAATGCTTTTCGGCTTGCGCCAGCGACGTTTTCGCATTCTTAAGCAGATCGTTCTTCGCGCTGCTCTGCTGGTTGGACGCATCCATCATCATGCGCGCAGAGGAACGACTCAAATTGATGCGTGTTTGCAGCATCAGGTCCCATGTCGAGGTGAGTTCACTTTGCTGCTGTCGTAGATCGTTAGAAATAACAAAACTTTGCTGATTCTGCTGCAATGAAGAAAACAACAGACCACCGGAAACAAGCTGTAGCAGTGCGAAAACCCCCAGCACCATCATCAGCATTGTGACAACGCGGATACGGTTAAACATAAGGCACCTTCCTGAAAACGAGTTATCAACATTATCGGCATTCACTGAGATAACTTTACGTTTGCAAAAAGGAAATCCAGCAGGAAAGCAAGGCCCGGCGGGAGAAGGGAAAAACTGAGGAATAGAAACCACAACTCATTTACATAAAAACATCATAATTATCATGCAAATAACATTTTCAACCACCCTGTTTGACCACTATTTGTATTCCCCCCCTCCCTTTTCCTGTGATACCGATCACATAACCATCCGCCGAATACCACAACAAAACGGATAAAAAATTAAAAAAAGTTGTATCTGCCTGGACTTTAATTCAATTTATATGATGAATACTTCGTTACCACTTAATAAGTATAAAAAATGAGTAACTGATTAATAAATGTTAAATCCTTACTGAGGGCTTTTTAGTGGCAAATGCAAACAAACTCACGCTCTTTATCGTGATCTTCATGCTGGCGGGGATCCTGTCGGGTGCGGTGATCCACACCTATGCCTCCCCCGGCGTCGTTACCGCCTGGGCTGATAATATTACGCTGCTCACCGACATCTTTTTGCGGCTGATAAAAATGGTCATCGCACCGTTAGTCTTCAGCACTCTGACCGTCGGAATCATGCGTCTGGGAGAAACCTCCACCATCGGGCGCGTTGGCGGCAAAGCGATGATCTGGTTTATCAGCTCGTCCGTGCTGTCTATTTTGGTTGGCCTGTTTGTTGTCTCACTTGAACAACCCGGGAGCGGGCTGAACCTGGCCATTCCACTGGAAGCTACTGACACCGGACTTGCCGTCGGCGGTATGAGCCTGAAAGGTTTTCTGTCTCATACCATTCCTACCAGTATTGCCGAAGCGATGGCGAATAATGAGATCCTACAAATTGTCGTGTTCTCAATGTTCTTCGGTATTGGTGGGGCATCGTTGGGAGAGAAATTTAACGCGCCGCTGGTCGCCGCACTGGATGTGGTTTCACACATTATGTTGAAAGTGACGGGCTATGTTATGTACGTCGCGCCGCTGGCAATTTTCGCCGCTATCTCTTCCGTTATCTCCACGCAGGGCCTGGGTATTCTGCTCAACTACGCGTCATTTATTGGCGGCTACTACGTCGCTATTCTGCTGACCTGCCTGGTCCTGTTGGCAGTGGGCTATCTGGTGCTGAAGAAAGAGGTGTTCCGCCTGGTCAGTATGCTCAAAGATCCGGTGTTGGTCGCCTTCACTACCAGCAGTTCGGAAGCGGCCTACCCTAAAACGCTGGAGCAATTAACCAAATTTGGCTGCTCACGTAACATCGTGTCGTTCGTGCTGCCGATTGGCTATTCGTTCAACCTGGTCGGTTCGATGGTGTACTGCTCGTTCGCCTCCATGTTTATCGCACAGGCTTATAACATCCACCTTTCCTTCGCGGAAATTACCGTGCTGATGCTGACATTGATGCTGGCGTCAAAAGGGATTGCTGGCGTACCGCGTTCAGCGCTGGTGGTGCTGGCGGCCACCATTCCAAGCTTTAATATTCCTGTTGCAGGGATCCTGTTACTGATGGGCATCGACCATTTCCTTGATATGGGGCGCTCAGCGATTAACGTATTGGGTAACGGAATTGCGACAGCGATGCTGGCGCAGAAGGAAGGGTTACTGGAAGCTGAACCTGAGCTGATTGAACGAGAAGCGTAAGGGGGAAGTCTGCCGGACGCGCTACGCTTATCCGGCCTGCAACAATAATCGTTGTAGGCCGGATTCGGTATGGCGATTACGCGACGTGACTGGCAGCAATATCTAACAGCGCCATTTCTTCGCTGTTCAGCAGTTTCTCAATATTCACCAGAATCAGCATCCGGTCACCCAACGCCCCCAGCCCGGTCAGATATTCCGTAGACAAGGTAACAGCAAATTCAGGCGCAGGACGGATTTGATCCGTCGTCAGCGACAGCACGTCGGATACACCATCAACAACGATTCCCACCACACGCTGACCCAGATTCAGGACAATCACGACGGTGTTTTCATTGTAATCCACATCGCTCTGGCTGAACTTCACACGCAGATCAACGATCGGCACAATCACACCGCGCAGGTTTGTCACACCTTTAATAAAGGCTGGCGTATTGGCAATACGCGTAACCTGATCGTAGCCGCGAATTTCCTGCACTTTCAGGATATCGATACCGTACTCTTCATCCCCCAACGTAAACACGAGGAATTCCTGACCTGACGGTTCGCCGGCCAGTTTAGTTACATTACTCATACCGGTCATATTCTTCCCTTTCTTACTCAATCAGGCGGCTGTGATTGCCACACGTTGTTCGCGGTTTAACCCCTGCAATGCAGAGACATCGACAATCAGCGCGACGCTACCGTCGCCGAGGATCGTTGCTGCGGAAATGCCTGGCACTTTGCGGTAGTTGCTTTCCAGGTTTTTTACCACTACCTGATGTTGACCAATTAACTGATCGACCAGCAACGCGTAGCGACGCCCTGCACTTTGTAAAATCACTACAATACCCTGAGTTGCTTCAGTTTTTGCACCTTCAACCTCAAAGACTTTCCACAACTCAACCAGCGGTAAATACTCACCACGCACTTCCAGAACACGCTCTCCCCCGGCCAGCGGATGGAGATCTTCTTCCCGAGGTTGCAGAGACTCCATTACCGCATTCAGCGGCAGGATAAACACTTCATCGGCTACACGAACAGACATACCATCAAGGATAGCCAGCGTCAGCGGCAACAAAATACGGATGGTTGTGCCCTGGCCCTGTTTCGACTGGATCTCAACGTGCCCGCCCATCTCCTGGATATTTCGCTTCACCACGTCCATACCGACACCACGCCCGGAAACATCCGTTACCTGCTCGGCGGTTGAGAATCCCGGGGCGAAGATCAGCATGCCAACTTCGTCATCGCTCATGTTTTCGTGGATTGGCATCCCCTGGGAAATCGCTTTCGCCAGGATACGTTCGCGGTTCAGACCCGCGCCATCATCGGTCACTTCGATACAAATATTCCCGCCCTGGTGTTCGGCAGAGAGTGTCAGATTACCAATCGGACTTTTCCCGGATTCGATGCGTTTTTCCGGCAATTCAATACCGTGATCGAGGCTGTTACGCACCAGGTGCGTCAACGGATCGATAATACGTTCGATCAGACTCTTATCCAGTTCGGTGGAGCTACCGACCTGGGTCAGTTCAACCTGTTTACCCAATTTACCCGCCAGATCGCGCACCAGGCGCGGGAAGCGGCTAAAAACATATTCCATCGGCATCATACGAATCGACATCACCGATTCCTGCAGATCGCGGGCGTTACGTTGTAACTGCCCCATGCTGGTGATGAGATCGCCATGATTTACCGGATCCAGTTCGTTCGAACGCTGAGCCAGCATTGACTGTGTGATGACCAGTTCACCCACCAGGTTAATCAGTTGATCGACCTTCTCAACCGCCACGCGGATACTGGTCGATTCACTGGCCCGCGCAGGTTTCTCACGCTCTGCTCGTCCATGCGGTGCTTCGTTGGCGGTCGCTTTGACCACCGGCGCAGGTGCTGGTGCAGCAACCGGCAGTGGCTGTGGTTCGACGACATCAGCAACAGCTGGCGTTTCTGCAGTAGTCGGCGCAGCAGTGATGGTTTCGAACTCAATCTGATCCGCTTCAATGACGAAGCAGAGCACAGCAATAATGTCATCTTCGGCGAGGCTACCGTCGATCGTAGCCGACAGCGTGTCAGCACCTTTGACCACATCGCTCAAGGTCGCCAGATTCCCCAGTTCCTCTTCCAGTAAATCGACTTCACTGGCTTTAAGGCGCGAGAGAATGATCCGCTTTTTGACCTCTTCAGCGGCAGGGGCGGCTTGTGCAACCACCTCGTCTTGTATCGCCGTGCTATCAACAACGCTCAATTTGGCGCTATTGACCACCGCGGGCGCGGTTTCACCTTTTGCTTCGAGCGCTAACTGTCGTAACGCATTACAAATGTACTCAAAGCTGGCGGCATCCGGCTCCTCTGAGTTTTTATAGGCGTCGAGCTGTTCCTGCATAATATCTTTCGTTTCCAAAAACAGGTTGATAATGTCGGCATTGAGCTGCATCTCGCCACGCCGCGCTTCATCCAGCAGGTTTTCCATCAGATGGGTCGTTTCCTGCAAAATGGTAAAGCCGAAAGTGCCCGCCCCGCCTTTAATCGAGTGCGCTGCACGAAAAATGGCATTCAGCTGTTCGGAGTCCGGGGCTTCAGGCACCAGATCCAGCAGGTGTTGCTCCATGTCAGCCAACAGTTCGTCAGCTTCATCAAAAAATGTCTGATAAAAATCGCTAATATCCATGCTCACGCTATCACCTCGGATTGGCTGGTGGCGATGTGGGAACGCTTGCCGGCGGCACCGCCGCGGGCTGTTGTAAGACACTTACCGGCTCATTCTGGCTTTCAGCGTTTTCATGCAAAATGGCCTCTTCGGCCTGCTTATTCAGAACCAGCAGGCTTATACGGCGGTTGATGGCGTCCTCGGGACCGCGATCGCTCAGACGCATCGTGGCGGCCATACCTACCACCCGTAATACTTTTCCATCATCCAGTCCACCGCTGACCAACTCGCGACGCGATGCATTGGCGCGATCGGCTGACAGTTCCCAGTTGCTATATCCCTTCTCACCGTTGGCATAGGGATAATCATCTGTATGACCAGAAAGACTGATACGGTTTGGGATCCCGTTCAGTACAGGCGCAATCGCCCGCAAAATATCACGCATGTAAGGTTCAACCTCTGCGCTTCCGGTTTTAAACATCGGGCGGTTCTGACTGTCGATAATCTGTATCCGCAGCCCTTCCTGGACCAAATCAATTTTCAGATGTGGGCGCAGTGCGCGTAGCTTAGGGTCGGATTCAATCAGCTGATCGAGATCGCCACGTAGCTTGCTCAGGCGGCTTTGCTCCATACGCTTTCTCAGGTCATCAATGTTGGGCTGCTTGTTTACTTCCCCCTGCTGCTGGGTGTAATCATCACCCCCACCGGGAATTGGGCTTTGGCTGTTCGAGATCCGATTTCCCCCCGTCACCGCAGTAGCCAGCGGTGTACGGAAATATTCGGCAATTTGAATCAGTTCTTTAGGGCTGGAGATGGAAATAAGCCACATCACCAGAAAGAAGGCCATCATCGCGGTCATAAAATCGGCGTAGGCAATTTTCCACGAACCATGCGCCCCACCACCGTGATTTTTATGTTTACGTCGCTTTACGACGATAATGGGATGGGCCTGATTTTTCATGCGTCCTCGGTCGTCTGCTGCGCTGCTGGATTTCTCACTGCACGAACATGCTCTTCCAGTTCGATAAACGAAGGACGCTCGCTGGAATACAACGTCTTACGACCAAACTCAACCGCAATCGGTGGCGCGTAGCCATTCAGATTGGAGAGCAGAGTGATCTTCACACACTGCATCATCTTGGTTGTTTCAGCGCTTTTCTGTCGCAGGACGCTGGCGAGTGGGGAAATAAATCCATAGGCCAGTAAAATACCGAGGAATGTCCCTACCATGGCATGTGCAATCAGAGCACCCAGTTCAGCCGCCGGACGATCGGCAGAAGCCAGCGCATGTACAACCCCCATCACCGCAGCCACGATCCCGAACGCTGGCAATGAGTCACCGACCATCGCAAGACTGTTAGCCGGAACTTCGGCCTCACTTTCATGCGTCTCAATCTCTTCGTCCATCAGCGCTTCAATTTCAAACGTATTCATGTTGCCGCTGATAATCAGACGCAGGTAATCGACAATAAAATCAAGCATCACTGCATCCGCAAGAATACGCGGATAGCTGGCGAAAATTTCACTCTCTTTTGGATTTTCGATATCGCGTTCAAGCGAGAACATGCCTTGCTGACGTGACTTAGCCATCAGGCGGTAGAGTAACGCCAGCAGGTCCATATACATGGCTTTGGTATATTTCGAACGCCGAAAAAGCAACGGGATCGCTTTCATCGTCCCTTTGATGGCTTTACCGTTGTTGCCAACAATGAATGCCCCGATACCTGCGCCACCGATGATCACCAGCTCAGCCGGTTGATAGAGTGCCCCAAGGTGTCCGCCGGTCATCATGTAACCGCCGAAAACTGTACCAATAACAACCAGGTAACCTAATAAGATAAGCACGACATCATCCTTTCGCAATTGACTATGACAGGATGCGCAGTCGGGCAGTTAACTCATGGTCAGGACAAAAAAAAGCAGCGGTAATCGCTTACCGCTGCTGGAGTGTTTATCCACACCGTATCAGTTAAACAGCCTGTTCGATCTGTTCATCCAGCAGTTGTGGAATAATATCGGCAGCATTCTGGGAAAGTTTACGTCTTTTTACGGCTCGCGATGGCGGCTGACATAAACTGCAGGCAAAGCTGCCTGCGGGTTGGTGCGCGTGGGTAATAAAATTTCCGCCGCAGCAGTTACAGGCGGACAATTCAAGCAAACCACTGTCAACAAAACGGACAAGGGTCCACGCACGAGTAAGCGCCAACAATGGCCCTTCTTCTGGCTGCGGGCACTGCTCAAGATATAACCGATACGCCTTAATCACAGCATCCACGCCGCTACACAAACCGGTTTTAAGCAGAAATTGCCATGCATTACAAAACATCGATGCATGAATATTTTGTTCCCACGTCATAAACCAGTCGGTGGAAAACGGAAGCATCCCTTTTGGCGGAGGACTACCGCGTAATTCTTTGTACAGCTTGATGAGTCGGCCACGGCTTAATTGCGTTTCGCTTTCCAGCATTTGCAAACGGGCGCCCAATGTGATTAATTCCATCGCTAACTGGATATCACGCGCTTCCTGAACAATGCTTTTTTCGCTCATCATCAAGCCCTTTTCTTACGCGCTGCGTCATCAATGTCGTTAAGCAGGCGTGTTGAAAGCATGATACCGGTATGAATTTGCTGAAGATCGTCAACGCGGGAATCTTGCGTCAAACGCGTTACAGTCTGATGATCGTCGAAACGGAAATGGCATACCAGTTGATTGGTTTCAGCCAATTTGACCATTTGAGGAAGTGTTAATGTTGCCAATGTATCCGCCATCTCTTCGCTGATACCCAAGCGGAACATTGCAGATGCTTTGTCCTGAACGATCAAACGCTGTGCAAGCAATAAATACGACAAATTGATGTCATAAATGTGTTTCAGCAACTCGGATGTATGCATTATTTGCATCCATAATAACCAACATTATTTTCATGCGGCAGAACCGCACCCCGTGATGTCGCCGGGAAGGCCCGGTAAAAAAAAGCAAAAGGTCAAATACATAGCAACGTGATGGCGCTTACGCGTTGTCTAAACATTCCTTTCTTAGAATGCCGCGTCCCTTACAAGCTCACATCATTTCTTACAAATGTCTAAGATTTTTCCTAATTCGACGCAACTCTACCCGCCACCCGTTACACATACAACGTAGCCATGCTGCGAATTTAAAGAATATGTGACGCAGATCACATAATCAGGCTAAACACTTAACATAAATCCATCAGCCCAGCTTTTACTTTGGCTATTTTTTAAACCATCGTTATCTCATTCAATTCCAGCCATACGAATAATCTTGCAATAAAAGCGAATAGTATTCTGTTCACGCACGTTAATATCACGCACTGAAATAGCGAGCTGGATCACAGATTTAATATGAAATACATTTTCAATTAAATCCTTAACAAACAATAACTTAAATATTAAGACTGATTAATTAATACCGGGCTGTGATAACCGTTTAAATGTTAATGGATGTGTATTTTTTATTAACAGATTGTTTTTATTAGAGAGGAGTTTAACTTAAATCAACCGAACGAATTTACAGCTTATATGAAGTG
>NZ_JANEWI010000025.1:0-76844 GCF_028069775.1 Citrobacter sp. Igbk 17
TGTATATACTTTTTTGTATATACAATTAGGGATAAAATACATGCCAATGGAGTTTGAATGGGATGCAAACAAGGCACAACGTAACCTGAGGAAACACGGTGTCCGGTTTGAGGATGCGGTGCTGGTGTTTGACGATCCCCAACATCTTTCGCGCCAGGATCGGTATGAGAACGGTGAGTACCGATGGCAGACCATCGGTCTTGTTCATGGCATTGTGGTTATTCTGGTTGCCCATAGCGTTAGATTTGAAAGTGGCGTTGAAGTCATTCGTATCATCAGTGCCAGAAAGGCGGACAGTAAAGAGAGGAATCGTTATGAGCATGGTTAAACATAAACGCGGCAGCGCATCCGCGCTGAGTGCTCAGCATGAGGCTGAACTGAAAGCGCTGGCGAATAAACCGGACGATGATATTGATTACAGCGACATTCCCGCGACCGAAGATGAGCAGTGGTCAGAGGCTCATCGCGGTAAGTTTTTCCGTCCGTTGAAAACGCAGGCATCGGTGCGCATTGATGCCGATGTGATGGAGTGGCTAAAACGCCCCGGAAAGGGTTACCAGACGCGGCTGAATGCTATTTTGCGCGAGGCTATGCTGCGCGAGCAAAACAAGAAATAGCCCTATGCCAGGAAAGTGAGTGCCAGATGGCGGCGGTGCCTTATCCGGCCTACGGGAAGCGGAATATCCAGGCCCGGTAAGCGCAGCGCCACCGGGCAATTCAGCAGGAGATTACTTCTTTAATCCCGCAAACGCGGCTCGGATCTCGTCTTCCGGCAGATTAATACCGATAAACACCAGTTGGCTGTGCGGCTGTTCATCGCCCCACGGGCGGTCCCAGTCGGCGCTGTACAGGCGCTGGACGCCCTGGAACAGCAGGCGATTCGGTTCGCCGTCAATCCACAGCATGCCTTTGTAGCGCAGCAGCTTCTCGGCGGATTCCAGCAGCAGGTTTTCCATCACTCGCGACACGTCGCTGATGTTCACTGGATAGTCCAGTTCGACGACGATCGAGGAAATATCGTTTTGCTTGTCGGCGATAAAGTGGAAGCGCGGTTTGGCGTTGACTACGTTCTCTTCCAGCATAAAACCGTTGGTATCGAACAGCAGCGAAAGGTCGATATCGCCATGCGTCACGGTGTACACCGGCGCACGGGCGTTGATGCGCGCCAGGCGCTCACGCAGTTTCTCGCTTTCACCTGCGACGTCGGTTTTGGTCAGCAGGATGCGGTCAGCATAGCCGACCTGCGACTGGGCGATGGTGAACTGGTTCATCTGCTCGTCGGCATGTACTGCATCCACCAGCGCAATCACGCCGTCCAGCAGGTAACGTTCGCAGATCACCTCATGGGAGAAAAAGGTCTGAATAATTGGGCCGGGATCGGCCATGCCGGTGCATTCAATAACCAGACGGTCAAAATTGATCGCGCCTTTGTCGAGGTTGTCGAGCAGGTCTAACAGCGCGTCTTCCAGCTCACTGGAGCGGGTACAGCAAATGCAGCCGTTAGTCAGGGTTTTGATCTGTGTGGCGCGGTCACCAATCAATTGATCGTCCACCGAGACTTCGCCGAATTCGTTTTCGATCACGGCAATCTTGTAACCGTGCTGCTCGTTGAGAATATGGCGCAGCAGGGTGGTTTTACCCGCGCCAAGAAAACCGGTGAGTAGGGTAACTGCAATCGGGGTCATTCACTTCTCCTTCTAACAGCAACTGCTTCCGCCGCTACCGTAGCGGGCTTCCTGGCGCTCGCGGAAGAATTCTTCGTAGGTCATGTACGGCTTATCGGGATGATTGGTCTTCATGTGTTCGACGTAGTTGTCGTAGTCCGGAATGCCAATCAGCATCTTCGCCGCCTGACCGAGATACTTTTTTGCCTGACCTAAAGTACCAAACATTCTATCGTCCTGTTAATGAATAAAGCCGGATGGCGGCTTACGCCTTATCCGGCCTACGTTAAGTGCATTTTGTAGGCCGGGTAAGCGTGCGCCACCCGGCTTCAGGTTAGTGGTGTGAAGAGGTCTTCACGCCGCCTTCCGGCACCGGTACATACGGTGTTTCTTTATCAGAGCGACCGTTGATGGTGCGGGCTTTCTGCCAGGTACGGAACCCGTAGAAAATGATGCTGTACACCACCACCAGGAACAGAATACTCAGGCCTGCGTTGGTGTAGTTGTTGATGACGATATGGTTCATGTTGGCAATCTGCTGTGCGGTCAGTTCGCCACCGTTGGCAATCTTCTCTTTGTACTGATTCGCCATGAAGAAGAAGCCTTCCATCTGCGGGTTGGTGCTGAACAGTTTCAGACCCAGCGCCCAGGTGGTGCAGATAAGCAACCATACTGCCGGAACAACGGTAACCCAGATGTATTTGGTGCGCTGCATTTTAACCAGTACCACGGTGCCGAGAACCAGCGCCACAGCCGCCAGCATTTGGTTAGAGATACCGAACAGCGGCCACAGGCTCTTAACGCCGCCCAATGGGTCAACCACGCCCTGATACAGCAGGTAGCCCCACAGGCCTACGCAGCCCGCAGTGCCGACGACACCGGCAACCAGGGAGTCAGTTTTCTTCAGGAACGGCACGAAGTTACCCAGTAAATCCTGCAGCATAAAGCGGCCAGAACGGGTACCTGCATCCAGTGCGGTCAGGATGAACAGTGCTTCGAACAGAATACCGAAGTGGTACCAGAAGCCCATGTCAGCCATTGGCAGGACTTTGTGGAACACGTGAGCAATACCGACAGCCAGCGTTGGTGCGCCACCTGCGCGGTTCAGAACGGACGGTTCACCGATGTCTTTCGCGGTTTGCAGGATCTGCTCAGGCGAAATCACGAAGCCCCAGGAGCTGACGGTCGCCGCCGCATGTGCGGTAACGTCTTTCAGTTGCGCCATAATCAGTGGTGCATTTTCACCCCCCATTTCATGCAGGTTCGGCATGGTGATGCCAAGGCCCGCAGGTGGGGTGTTCATTGCGAAGTACAGGCCCGGTTCGATGATGGAAGCAGCAACCAGTGCCATAATTGCGACGAAGGATTCCATCAGCATCGCGCCGTAACCGATAAAGCGCGCGTCAGTTTCACAGGCCAGTAGTTTCGGTGTGGTACCGGAAGCAATCAGCGCGTGGAAGCCAGATACCGCACCACAGGCGATGGTGATGAACAGGAACGGGAACAGCGCACCTTTCCACAGCGGACCCGTACCATCAACATACTGGGTCATTGCCGGCATTTTCAGTTCCGGGTTGAGGATAACAATCCCCACTGCCAGACCGACGATAACGCCAATTTTCAGGAAGGTCGCCAGATAGTCGCGCGGCGCGAGGATCAGCCATACCGGCAGCAGCGCGGAGATAAACGCGTAACCGATCAGGGTGAAGGTAATGGTGGTGTCTTTAAAGGTCAGCGCCGGGCCCCAGTACGGGTCGTGTGCAATCACACCGCCGAAGTAGATAGAAGCAACCAGCAGCACAATACCAATCACCGATACTTCACCCACACGTCCTGGGCGCAGGAATCGCATGTAGATCCCCATAAATAGCGCGATAGGTACGGTTGAGCAGACGGTGAACACACCCCACGGGCTTTCTGCCAGCGCTTTTACCACGATCAACGCCAGTACCGCGAGGATGATGATCATGATTAAGAAGCAGCCGAACAGCGCAATGGTTCCCGGGATCGGGCCCATCTCTTCTTTGATCATCTCGCCCAGAGAGGCGCCGTTACGGCGGGAAGAGATAAACAGCACCATGAAGTCCTGCACCGCACCAGCCAGTACCACACCGGCCAGCAGCCACAGGGTACCGGGCAGGTAGCCCATCTGCGCGGCCAGTACCGGCCCAACCAGCGGACCTGCACCTGCGATAGCAGCAAAGTGGTGACCGAACAACACGTTACGGTTGGTTGGTACGTAGTTCAGACCATCATTGTTGATGACCGCCGGCGTGGCACGCGTCGGGTCAAGTTTCATCACCTTTTGAGCGATGTAGAGACTGTAGTAACGATAGGCCACCAGATAAACGGAAACAGAGGCGACCACGATCCACAGGGCGCTGATGTGTTCACCCCGACGTAATGCCACTACCGAGAGGCAGAATGCACCGATGATTCCGAGAATTACCCAGGGTATGTGCTTGAATATCTTTTTCGTATCCATAGTAAAACCTAATAATTGGCCGAGGCCGCTGGGGGGTTGATTGTGTGTTTGAGGAGATAAGTTGACTGCTATGTTGGGAGGATCTTGCCAGAGAGTTACGCGCGTAAAGTAAGGTAAATAAGTGAGTGGTTGTATGTCAGCTTAAGCGGTCTCAAGTGTCAGTGAGCGGTTCCTGGCGCCGGTGAGTGGGGATAATTATGTGATTGAGATCACTGATAAACGCCTTTAGATCCTGGGTTGACTGCGGACATCGACGAATCGTCGATGCTGAGATCGATTCAGTTAGCACGAATTCCATAAAGTTTTCCCTTTCCAGGCCGAAAATTCTGACATCTGTCTAGCGGAAAGAGAAAACATGTTAAAACGAATGAAGATTGTTACCAGCTTACTGCTGGTATTGGCGCTATTTGGCGTTTTACAACTGGCCTCGGGCGGGTTGTTCTTTAACTCACTTAAGAATGACAAAGAGAACTTTACCGTTCTGCAAACCATTCGCCAGCAGCAGTCTGCGCTGAATGCCACCTGGGTTGAACTGCTGCAAACGCGAAACACCCTTAACCGGGCGGGTATTCGCTACATGATGGATCAGAGCAATATCGGCAGCGGTGCGACCGTTGCTGAACTGATGCAGGTAGCGAGCACGGCGCTGAAACTGACGGAAAAAAACTGGGCGGTCTATGAGTCTCTCCCGCGTGACCCGCGTCAAAGTGAAGCCGCTTTCCAGGAGATCAACCGCACCTATGACATCTACCATGGTGCGCTGGCGGAGCTGATCCAACTGTTGGGTGAAGGGAAGATCAACGCATTCTTTGATCAACCGACGCAAAGCTATCAGGATGGTTTTGAGAAGCAATATGTCAATTACATGCAGCAGAATGACCGCCTGTATGACATTGCAGTTGAAGATAACAACAGCTCTTACAGCCAGGCGATGTGGGTACTGGCGTGCGTGCTGATTACCGTGCTGGCGGCGATTGTCGCGGTCTGGTTCGGTATTAAACTTTCTCTTATTTCTCCGATGAACCGTCTGATTGACAGCATTCGTCATATCGCTAGCGGCGATCTGGTAAAGCGCATTGATGTGGAAGGGTCCAACGAGATTGGGCAACTGGCAGAAAGCCTGCGTCATATGCAGGGTGAGCTGATGAATACCGTGGGTGATGTGCGTAATGGCGCTAACGCTATCTATAGCGGTGCCAGCGAGATTGCGATGGGTAACAACGATCTCTCTTCACGTACCGAGCAGCAGGCTGCATCTCTGGAAGAAACCGCGGCCAGCATGGAACAGCTGACGGCCACCGTGAAGCAGAACGCCGAAAACGCCCGTCAGGCCAGCCATCTTGCGCTGAGTGCCTCAGAAACGGCGCAGAAAGGCGGAAAAGTGGTGGATAACGTGGTGCAAACCATGCGTGATATCGCTTCCAGTTCGCAGAAAATTGCCGATATTATCAGCGTGATCGACGGCATTGCCTTCCAGACCAACATCCTGGCGTTGAACGCTGCAGTAGAAGCTGCGCGTGCAGGTGAGCAGGGACGTGGGTTTGCGGTGGTGGCGGGTGAAGTCCGTAACCTGGCCCAGCGCAGTGCGCAGGCTGCCCGCGAAATCAAAAGCCTGATTGAAGATTCAGTAAGTCGTGTCGATGTGGGTTCAACACTGGTAGAAAGCGCCGGTGAAACCATGGATGAGATCGTTAATGCGGTGACCCGTGTGACCGATATCATGGGCGAAATCGCTTCGGCTTCTGATGAACAGAGCCGCGGTATCGACCAGGTGGGCCTGGCCGTTGCTGAGATGGATCGCGTGACGCAGCAGAACGCCTCGCTGGTGGAAGAATCCGCTGCTGCCGCTGCCGCATTGGAAGAACAGGCCAGCCGTCTGACTCAGGCCGTTGCGGTGTTCCGTATTCAGCATGATCAACAGCGTGCTCGCGATGTCGCGACCGCAAAACCCGCGCCAGCAACCGTACAGCCACGCAAAGCCGCGGTAGCGGATGCCGGTGATAACTGGGAAACGTTTTAAGCCTGTGATGCCGGATGGCGCTGGCGCTTATCTGGCCTACGGGGAAAGGTTACGTAGTTGCCGGATGGCGCTGTCGCTTATCCGGCCTACGGGGAAAGGTTACGTAGTTGCCGGATGGCGCTGGCGCTTATCCGGCCTACGGGGGAAAGGTTACGTAGTTGCCGGATGGCGCTGGCGCTTATCCGGCCTACGGGGAAAGGTTACGTAGTTGCCGGATGGTGCTGTCGCTTATCGGGCCTACGGGGAAAGGTTACGTAGTTGCCAGATGGTGCTGTCGCTTATCCGGCCTACGGGGAAAGGTTACGTAGTTGCCGGATGGCGCTGTCGCTTATCTGGCCTACGGGGAAAGGTTACGTAGGCCCGATAAGGCGTAGCCGCCATCGGGCAATTAGCGCAATATCAGGCGCATGGCGCAGCGTGACTCAAATTCCAGGCCGTGCGCTGCTTCTTCTTCTCTTTTCTGGCGCAGTGGTGTAGAAAGCGCCTCATCTGTCAGCATCTCAAACCCCAGACCGGCATAGAAGGGCGCGTTCCATGGCACATCGCGAAAGGTGGTCAGCGTGAGCGAGGCATACCCTTTTTCCCGCGCCTGTTCAGCGACGTAGCGAATCAACCCCCGACCAATCCCTTTCCCCTGCCAGCCCAGATGCAGAGAAACTTCAGCAATAAACAGCGATGATGCAATCGGTTCTGCCAGCAAAAAGCCAACGGGAGAGTTGTCTGCCAGTGCCAGCCAGCTCATCTCGTTGTCAACATAGTGCTGATGTTGGGAGAGCGTAACGGTGTGACCATCGGCGAGCCATGCCAGTGAAGGAATGCGCAGGAAGCGCTGTCCTGCGGAGTGTTCGATGTCCGGCAGGATTGGGGTATCGACCTGAGTTGTGGGGCGGAAAGTGATTTTCATGGAGGCAGTATAGCGGGCTTTGGCGCAGGTCCGGTAATGTACGATTACCGGACCCTTACAGAGCATCACTCCTGACGTGGGTCGCTGATTGGCTGACGAACCAGGAAGATATAGGCGAGCGCGCCTACCATGGTGACGCAACCGCAGATGATCAGCGCCAGGCGGAAAGAGTTGGTGGTATCCACAATAAAGCCGGTAACGATCGGCGCGAAGGACGCGCAGATAAAGCTGGCAAAGTTCTGGATACTGCCCACAGAGGCGGTCATGCGTGAAGCGACAGCGACGTGGATCAACCCCCAGCAGGAAGTGCCGGCGAAGTGAATGCAGAACAGCGCCATACCGATCAGGAGTACCGCAGCCATTGATGTTGTTGCCTGTGGCACGACAAACGTGAAGGCAGCGGAGCAGAACATCCCGGCGATAATACAAATCTTACGGCTCTTAATCGGCGCCATACCGCCTTTCACCAGCCAGTCGGTGACAAAACCGTTGATCAACATCCCGGCTGCGCCAAACAGGAACGGGATCGCCGCCATTAATCCGGTGCTTTTTAAATCCAGGTTGTAGGACGTTTGCAGATAACCAGGCAGCCAGGCCAGATATAACCATGCCGTGTAGTTGATACCGCTAAAGCCCAGCATCATGCCCCACATGGTGCGGTTGCGGAACAGGCTGCGCCATTCGGCAAAGCTCAAAGGATCGCGACGCGCGTTGACACTGCCGGCGTTCAGGTACGCCTGCTCGGTGGCGCTCAGTTCAATCTGTTCGCGGTTGCGGTACAGCATGTACCAGCCGATAGCGAGGAAAATACCCAGCACACCGATGGTGATGAACATCCAGCGCCAGCCCATGACCAGCATCATGGCAGCCAGAATAGGCGGACTAATGGCCACCCCGATCGTTGAAGCGGCGTTGAATAACCCCATCGGACGACCGCGTTCTTTGATGTTAAACCAGTCGTTGATGACCTTTACGCCACATGGGTTCATTGGTGCTTCACCAATCCCCATCCCAATACGTACCAACACAAACTGGGTGAAGCTGTGCACCATGCCAGACATCGCCTGGAACAGCGACCAGAAGAACATCCCCAGTCCCAGCATGATGCGCGGACCTTTACGATCCAGCAGCGGGCCGCAGGGAAGTTGCGCAATACCATATGCGAGAGAAAAGACCGACAGCAGCACGCCGATTTGTGTGGCGCTGAGTCCCAGTTCTTCGCGAATAGTTAAGTTTGCTACTGACAGTGAACTGCGGTCGAGGTAATTAATCACCGCAGCAAAAAATAATAAAATCATTGCTGTGGTCTGAATGCGCTTTATTCGACTACTGCGTTGCACCATGCCTTCTGGCGGAACATTAATATCCGCAGATGACGAGGTGCCAAACGAAGAACTCGGGTCGAGGGTAATATTATTTTTTTCCACGCCGGACTCCTGAACCTCAATAATTTATTTTTACACAGTGATTGGCTGTGCTGTATTGAAAAAGTACCGGTGATAAATCAATTTTTTCATCACCGCTCACGAAAGTTTTTTAATGCAGTCGACTTAGCGTGAGCATAGGCAAGAGGTATTTTTCTGGCGTTTTTATTTTTATAAAACCGTGCTCCCGGTAATGGTTTGCTGTTTTTAATCTGTTCTTAATAAGCATTATGGCAACGTTGGTTGATGGAGCGAATCATCGATTGTTTGGCTGAATTCAAATGGTTACAAAGCGCCAGGGTAGCATCCAGGTCACTGCGGCAAATCAGCGCGCTGAGGATGGTCATATGTTCATCGATGGCAATGATATTGCGCTGCTTGAGGTCGCTTTCATCCCACTGATAGTGGAAGTGGAAAATCACAGAAATAATTTCAAGTGATTGATTAAAAAATATATTATCGGCTGCGGAAAGCAGTAGGGCATGGAATTCCCGGTCCAGTTGCGAGAACATGCGAAAACTGCTGCCGATGCTGTCGCGCAGTATCCGGTGGCGCTCCAGCAGCGTTTTGGCCTGCAGCCAGCGAGGATCATCGTCAGGCAGGTTGAGGAAATGTTGCAGAGAGTGAGTCTCCAGCATTTCTCGTAGTTCGAACAACTGCTCGGCGTAGGCCTGATCGAACTGCTTCATGCTCCACTGACCGCGCTTTTCATTTTTAATCAGATTGTAACGCTCGAATTTTAAAAGATATTCCCGTACAACGACCGGACTGACGCCTGCGGCTCTGGCCAATTGCAGTTCAGAGAAGCTTTCACCCGCACGCAGTTGGCGCTGGTTAATCATGGTGAAAAACGCCTGCTCAAAAATCCGGTTTTGCTCGGTCATGGATGCTGTAGTACACGAAAAACCGTCATCATGGTTCGGTTTACGTACGATCACATAGTGGCTACCGACTTGCGTCAGTACGCCGCATTCACCTAAATGGCTCAGCATGTGGCGCACGGTGGTCCGGCTGATGTTGTACATTTCTGCCAGTGCGCTTTGCGAAGGCAAAGGGGAAGGGATATGACCACGCGCCATATCATCAATTATTTGGTTAATCACATTGTGGCGTAAGTTCTGCGAACGGCTCATGGCTTCTCCTTTTTGCCTATTAAAACCCGATTTAAAACATTTTTATGCGTTGAGATTCACAGATTATGTTTCCGCTTTCTCCGGTGTTTTTATTTTCGTTGATATCTGAGGCAACAAAAAAACAGGAGAGCAGAGTCATGTCTACGATGAATACGTTGATTTGCCAGGAACCTAAAAAATTAGTCTGGAAAGAACGCGAAATACCTATTCCGGGTGAGGGTGAAGCATTAATTAAAATTAAATCCGTAGGGATTTGCGGAACTGATATTCATGCCTGGGGCGGGAACCAACCTTTTTTCAGCTATCCACGTGTGTTAGGCCATGAAATATGTGGGGAAATTGTCGGGCTGGGGAAAAATATACAAGATCTGAAAAATGGTCAGCAGGTAGCTGTTATTCCTTACGTCGCGTGCCAGCAGTGTCCGGCGTGCCAGAGCGGGCGTACCAACTGCTGCGAGAAGATTTCGGTGATTGGTGTGCACCAGGATGGTGGCTTTAGCGAGTACTTATCCGTTCCGGTAACGAATCTACTGGATGCACAGGGGATTGATCCGCATGCCGCGGCATTGATCGAACCTTATGCCATTAGCGCCCATGCGGTGCGTCGGGCGGCGGTGGTACCTGGCGAACATGTTCTTGTTGTCGGGGCTGGTCCGATTGGTCTCGGTGCCGCGGCGATCGCCAAAGCAGATGGTGCGCAGGTGGTTGTTGCGGATACCAGCCCAGCACGCAGAGAGCATGTGGTTTCCCGATTAGGGCTTCCGGTTATCGATCCGTCCGCTGCAGATTTTGATGCGCAGTTACGCACACAGTTTGGCGGTTCGCTGGCGCAAAAAGTCATTGATGCTACGGGGAATCAGCACGCGATGAACAACACGGTGAATTTGATTCGCCACGGCGGCAGCATCGTTTTTGTCGGGCTGTTCAAAGGTGATTTACAGTTCTCCGATCCCGAATTCCACAAGAAAGAAACCACCATGATGGGCAGCCGTAACGCCACACCGGAAGATTTCGCCAAAGTGGGGCGTCTGATGTCGGAAGGCAAACTGACGGCTGACATGATGCTCACGCACCGCTATGCGTTTGATACGTTGGCAGAGATCTATGAACGGGATGTGATCAACAACCGTGAGCTGATTAAAGGCGTGATTACGTTCTGATAGGGAGAGTGTGATGAAAACATTGAATCGACGTGACTTTCCAGGGCGCTGCTATCCAACACGCGTGATCCAGTTTGGCGAAGGAAACTTCCTGCGTGCGTTTGTTGACTGGCAACTGGATATCCTGAACGAGAAAACGGATCTGCAGGCGGGTGTCACTCTTGTTCGCCCGATCAATACCGATTTTCCACCGTCGTTGAACACTCAGGATGGGCTGTATACCACGCTGATTCGTGGCCTGAACGAACAGGGTGATGCAGTGAGCGAAGCGCGACTGATCCGCTCGGTCAATAACGAGATCAATCCGTATCAGGACTTTGCCGCGTATCTGGCGCTGGCGCACAATGCGGATATTCGCTTTGTGTTTTCAAATACCACCGAAGCCGGGATTAGCTATCACGCAGCCGACAAGGTTGATGATGTGCCACCGATCAGCTTTCCAGCCAAACTGACGCGTCTGCTGCTGGAGCGTTTTAACCACTTTGCTGGTGCGGTGGATAAAGGTTGGGTAATTATTCCTTGTGAGCTTATCGACTATAACGGTGAGGCGCTTAAAGCCCTGGTATTGCAATATGCGCAGGCCTGGCAGCTTCCTCCGGCGTTTGCCGATTGGGTGGAAACAGCGAATACCTTCTGTTCCACGCTGGTGGACCGCATTGTTACCGGCTACCCACGTGAGGAGGCCGCTGCGCTGGAAGAAACGCTGGGCTATCACGATGCCTTTCTCGATACCGCTGAACATTTTTACCTGTTTGTTATTCAGGGACCAGAGTGGTTGGCCGGGGAGCTGAAACTGGCGCAGTGCCCGCTGAACATCCGCGTGGTGAGCGATATCAAGCCGTATAAAGAGCGTAAGGTTGCCATTCTAAACGGTGCACATACGGCGCTGGTGCCAGTCGCCTGGTTGTGTGGGCTGGATACCGTGGGGGAGGCAATGCAGGATGCTGACGTGCGTCGCTTTGTTGAGCAGGCAATTGGCGAGGAAATTATCCCGGTTCTGGATCTTCCGGCTGATGAACTGCGTGAGTTTGCCAGCGCCGTGAGTGGGCGTTTTCAGAACCCCTATATTCGCCATCAACTGCTTTCCATCGCGCTGAATGGCATGACAAAATTCCGTACCCGTATTTTACCGCAACTGCTGGCTGGTCAGCAGAATGGGCGCTGGCCTGTACGGTTAACGTTTGCACTTGCTGCATTATTGGCATTTTATCGCGGGGAACGCGCGGGCGAACGCTACCCACTACAGGATGATGAGCAGTGGATAAGCCTGTATGCCAGTCTGTGGCCGCGAGTCGGCAACGATCTGACGCTGCGTGAACTGGTGGACACTGTGCTCGGCGATGCGGCTCACTGGGGGGAAGATCTTACATTGCTGCCAGGGTTAGCTGCACAGGTGACGGCAAATCTGGAAAGTATTCTGGTGCAAGGGATGCGTCAGGCAGTAAACAGTCTGGAATAAGGTTGCCATGCAGCGCCCGGTGCGGTGTTGGGCGCTGTTTTTTTTCAGATAATAACGGTGGTTAGCGGTAGGCCGATAAGCGAAGCACTATCAGCACTTCATGTCACGAGCCCTGAGCAACCACTTTGATTTCAACCATCCCGATCCCCAGCTTACGCGGCGAGTGACCCAGAATGTTGCCCTCGTTGGTAGCGACGGGATCGGGTGGGACAATCACCAGCGTGTCGGCGGATGTCGGGTTATCAAAGTGCAATATGGTTGTGCTGACATCCTGACTTAATACCAGCGTTTGTTCCTGGTTGCCGACGCGTACGGGAATAGGGCGGTTAGCGTTGTCACCAAAGGCTTTCGCGGTGATAACCAGATCGAATTTCTTCGGCAACGGAGCCTTGTATTCGATTTTCACCTCTTCGCTCAGCTGTGCGTTAGACCAGCGCCCCCAGGATTCAGGGCGTGAAATTCCGCTAAACTGTTTCACCTCTTCCGGCGCGCCCGCTACGTTGAAAATGAAGCTGTCAGCTTTGTAGCGAATATCGTTATCGACAATTTTTAGTGTATCGACGTTACCTTTATAGCGTTCGATGTCGATGACCGTGTCTTTAAATGTCGTCTTCCCTTTCCAGTTGGCTTTATCGACATGCTGTACGATCTGCTGCCCGCCCAGTTGCCCCTGTGATACGCACCAGTCGGTGGAGAGTGCCAGTTCCGGTGCCCACAGCTGCGCCATTTTGTAACAACGGTCTATCCAGACAAAGTTGTCGCGCGGGGCGAAATCAGCCAACTGGAAGCGCAGCGGGGCTGAGTATTCACTTTCCGGCAGCGGTTCGACGCGCTGATCCGATACTCGGAGCAGCAGCGGCAGGCGGAAATGACTCCCTGAGAAAGAGATCATCTCTTTGTCCCGATCGATGGTGAATGTTTTCATCTCTTTCGGGAAATTCCATAAACGGATGATGTTGGGCTTCCACGCCAGCATTTTCTCTTTGATGTTCAGGAACACTTCCGATACGGATTCGCTGGACAAGCTGCTGCGTCCAAGGCCGATAAAATTGTCGCCGCCCAGAATATCCAGTACGGTGGCACCGTTATCCATGGTATTACGCTTCACCGCCAGCGTCTCCTGTTGGGGTTGATCGCCGCGTAGCACGAAGAACAGGTTGTTACGATCCTGCTTGTTGAGATACTTCCATGCGGTGTTGTTCATTGCCAGATGATCGGAAGAGACGACGATCACGGTATCTTTAAACCACGGTGAGGCTTTAATTTTATTAATAAACTCGGCGATATTTTCCTGGCTGCAACTGACCGCACTGAAGGACTGGTTGGTTTTACCGTCAATATCATAACGCTTACGGTTACAGCTGCGTGAGATGAAACCGTCCGGATGATGAGTATCGACGGTCAGGGTAAACAGTGAAAAACGCTGCCCTGAGCGTGACAGCTCTTCGAATTTTTTCCACGCTTCATCCAGTACGGTATCATCATAAAAGCCCCAGTCGTTACGATAAGCGGGGTCTGCAACGACCCCCTTTAACTCTTCAGCGCCGTACAGATGATCAAATCCGTGGGATTTCAGGAATACATCTTTCCCGGCAAAGCGCAGGTTTGCGCCCTGTACAAAATAGTTCTGATAACCGGAGTTCTTCAGGATATCGCCCAGACAGATATTGTTGGGGAAGAAACTGGAAACCGATGCCGAGGCGTTACCTTCAAATGGTGCAAACAGCGGAATGCCACACTGTGAGGCGACCATGCCGGCGATGGTGTAATCCGTACCCGGCAGTTGCATGGTGTTGCTGAAATCCAGACTTTCGTTTTTCAACGTGCCGAGTTCCGGGGTCAGATCCGGGAAGGCATCGTTGTTAAAATAAGTACGCTCCAGACTTTCACCGTAGATATAAACCAGATTCAGCTTCGGATTGGGGATCGTTTTTGATGGCTCTTTGTAGTAGGTCGCAAAATCGGGATCGCCATCGCGTGACTGGGATTTGACCAGTTCAGTTATTTGGTGGAAAGCCGGACTGGCATCAACAGAAGCCAGCGCCAGCAGCAGGGCCAGCAGACTGTAACCGACATGATGCGGATGATGGCGACGGCGGCGCAGTATCCAGCCCAGCGTGACAAAAACGGTGGTCAGCGCCAGGGCGATCCCAACGCCCGGCAGGATATATTTTCCGATACCCGCGCCAGTCAGGCTGTTGGTCAGGGTGTACAGGACCGCATCGTTGATGCCGTCACCTGTGAAATAGTCACTGGCATACAACGTGATGTTTAAGACAATAAAGATCCCCAGCACCGTTAACGTGGCGGCGAACCACCAGGTGTTGCGACCCGCTTTCCAGGCATAAATCAGTACCGAAGCGAGAAACAGAGTGATGGAGAGCAATTCTGACAACGGTCTATCCTCAGTAACACCAGGCAATTGCCTGGTAGGCTAATCATTTTTTGAGAGTACAATGTAATAGCGTTGTTATATTGCTGCAATTGTAGTGACATTAAATGAGGTTGTTATTCAGAATTGGTTTAGATATGCGGGTTTTTGCGGGCAATCACTACTCATTTGGTATGCAAATTTTTTCGTGGAATTGATTGATGCCGCGCCGGTGGTGAAATGGCCGGGGCGCGGCATTTGTTGCATCAGGAAATGAAGTTCATACCCTGTTTTAATACCAGATCGCAGGCCTTGGTTTTGACCTTCTCGGCCAGCGGTGTGCTGCCAATGTTGCTCAGGTTAAGCTGCTGACCATCTTTGGTATTGAGCATTCCCTGAATACCATCCAGATAGTTGGTATCTTTTTTCTGCTCAGCCGTGCTCAGGCCCAGTTTATCCAGCACCTGGTTTTTGACGTTTTGCGCGTCAGTGACCGAAGCCAGTTTCTGTTTTGCACAGTATTCCAGAATCCCTGCTGCGTTATTCATGCTGCTGGACGTCAGAGACTGATTGCTGCCATTTAACAGGCTGGTCAGGGAAGAAATCGAGGAACTGCCCTGCGAGGTGGAACTTTGTTTGCTCAGTTCGCTGGCTGCGCTAGAGAGAGAATCTTGCCAGGATGCGGCAAAAACGCTGGTGGAAATGAGCGTGCTGGCGGCAACCGCGCAGCACAGCAGACGTTTGGTAGTTTTCATCATTATGTGTAACTCGTGTTATGCATTTTCAGCGCAGTATAGCGCTGGCTGTCTTAGGAGTGTTCCCAATACGCTAATACTCTTTGCCGGTGACCCGACTCCGGTAGCTTTCCCAGTTAAAGATCACCCACAGGCTGTTGCCCAGACGCATACGATCCATCACCCGTTCGCCGAGCAGTTTGTTCATTTCATCCATATTGCTGTTTGTTAACATGCCGGTTGGACGTTTAGACGACGAACGGCGATCGACAATCTGGTTGATGATCACTTTCTCGTAGCGGGATTCTGTCTGCATGCCGATCTCGTCGATCACCAGGAGATCCACATTGCTGAGATCGTTGAGCAGTTGCTCTTCACTGGTCTCACGATTGCTGAATGTCTCTTTCATCGCCGACATGATATCGGCCACGGTAATAATCAGTACCGACTTGCCGCGCAGCAGCAGTTCGTTGCAGATGGCAGCGGCAAGATGGTTTTTACCCGTACCGGGTTTGCCGGAGAAGATAAAACTGGCGATGTTGCCGTCAAATTCTTCAACGTATTGGCGGGCTTTGCTTAGGGCGTTCATCTGACCTTCGCACTCGACACGATAGTTCTCGAACGAGCAGTTCTGGTGTAGTGGGCGGATACCGGAACGGTTGAAGGTCCTTTGCATTTTCATGGCCCGATTCTCACGCGCCAATGCAGCGGCACGAATTTCACCTTGCTCCTTTTGCCACGCCAGCAGCTCCTCGCCTGTTTTGAAGGCCGGCTCAACATTGGGTGGCATCATTTTTTGCAAACGTTTCATCAGGTCGCCAACGTTTTTCATCGTTATCCCCTAAAACCTGGTGGAATATGGCTGTCAGGTTCGCTGACACTGTTAACATCGCGCTTGGGCATCCCGCCATTGCTGGCCCGGCCTATTTGTATGCTGCGTGCCAGTTTTTGCTGCCACTGGATATGGTGAAAGACTTTGCCTTCGGCTTGCCAGTAGGCAACAAATGAAGCCAGTTCTTCTGTGGTGACGGGCTCTCTTAGCGCCACTCCCCATAACGCCGCCTGACGCTGGAAGTCAGCATCTGGCTGCCAGTCAGCGTACATCGCAAATTTACCCATTGGCACGGCAACCGGTGCCGCTTGCGGCTCTTCATAGAATTGGGCATCTAAGGTTACATCGCTTCCCGGGCGTGACAGCTTCTCTTCAAGCGCCAGCAACTCTGCCAGTCGTGCTGGGGTTACGGCGTAAAAAGCAGGCGCATTATTGGCAAAAACAGCCACAGCGCCAGCCGCCGACTTCGCCAGCACCGCGTTGTGATCGTGTAATAAGGCGTCAATACTGATGACGTCCGGAGTCAAAATTTTGCAGGACATAATGTTTCTCAATACTGAACAACAACCGAGAAGGGACTGCTTTTATAGTAACACAGAGAAAGAGGAGAGCAGCAGATGAGGGAAGGTTCCCCCATCTGCAAAGGGGTAAACAGGTTCACTCGTTACACGCGCGGACGTTTGCGATACAGCCATAATCCTGGCACGGAAAGCCCAATTGAGAGTGCGCCTACAATTGATGATGCTTTCAGGAAGTTGGTCAGCAGGGTGATCATCAGCGCTTCGCTATAGCCGAAATGACCGATCTTTACGGCGGATATCATAGCGGTGTAGGCGGAGATCCCTGGAAACATAGGGATCACTGCCGCAACGGTGAAGACTTTCGGATGTGCCAGATACCATCGTGACCACTGGATCCCAATGCAGCCTACCAGCAACGAGGCCATAAAGGTGGACCATTCGATATTGAATCCAGCGGTCATCATAACCATTCGGGAACCGTGTCCCAGGGCACCCAACAACGCACACCAGGGAAGCGCCCGATGTGGAACATTAAAGACCATGGCAAATCCTACTGCCGGGATGGCAGAAAGGATAATGTCCTGTATGAGTGCCAAAATAAAATCGATCACGCCCATCCGCGAAGCCCCCATAAGGTCATAGACATCACCACGCCAATACAGGTTGCCAGCGTAAGCAGACTGGCAATCGCCCAGCGAGCGAGGCCGGTGTTAATGTGTCCTTTAAACATATCCGCAACCGAATTGATCAACGGAAAACCGGGAACCAGTAACAGCACGCTGGCGGCCATGGCTACAGTAGGCGTGTGATTAAACGTCGGTAGCGTAAGCAGCAGCCCGGATATGGTGGTTGCCACAAAAGCGGTGATACAAAAGTTGATTTGTGGATGCAAATGCCGGGAAGCCAGGATCTGGCGAATGTACATGGCGATCATGCTGGCGAAAAAGGTAATCATCGCGCCATCCCAGCCGCCGTTATTGAGCTTACAAAAGCAGGCGCAGGACAATCCGACCATGAAAGCAACCAGCCATCTGGGATAGCGCAGCGGTTTGATTTGGTTAAACCGTTTCTCTACCCCTTTTTCGTCCAGCAGATTATGTTCTGCCAAAATAACAATGTGTTGCACTTCCGTCACGACGTGCATATTGATGCCACGATCCTGATT
Source organism: Citrobacter sp. Igbk 17 (assembly GCF_028069775.1). NCBI lineage: Bacteria > Pseudomonadati > Pseudomonadota > Gammaproteobacteria > Enterobacterales > Enterobacteriaceae > Citrobacter > Citrobacter sp. Igbk 17. The sequence continues at coordinate 17,873 of NZ_JANEWI010000025.1, forward strand.
TTTTCGGGTCGATGTCAGGCATTGTCCGTCTTTGATCGTCGTCAGGACGATGGCATTCGATGATATGGCACTTTCTACACTGTCCATCCCAAGCGCCAGACCCAGACGGGTGGAAAGTTCATCGACTAACGCGCTTTCTGCGCCATGTTGCAGTAAAAAAAGCCCGCATTGTATACATAACCGTGTAACCGTTCTTTGTGACGACAGCTCTGTTTGCATAGCTCGCTCTGACTAAAAGATGCTCTCTTAATGAAGAATATCTTCTTTTTATCATGAAGCGCGAGTCCGTTGGCTCTGGATAAGATCAATCTTTGTGTTGAAAAAAGAAACAGGTCACTCGGCGGTTGCAGAGAATCGTATCGTGGAGCCACTCTTGAACCAGGGCTAAATTTTCTGAGGTGAACAGTAATTACGTAAGGAATGCTAATAATTTAATGTAGTTATTTTAATTGTACAATGAATGTACTTATGCGTAATTATGTCATGATAAATTTATAGTGTGATGTTATTGGGAATGTAGCATCACCGTTCCCTATTCAGAATAGGGATAAATAATTCATCCTGTCTATTGTTCAACGCATGTCTATTTATTAATTATTTTATTTGATTGTAGGTGATACTTGCGTGAGCAAGATTGAAGACATGTGAATATGGAGGAGTTATGTTGCTGGGACGCTGCAAGAACGCAATTATTATTAGTAAATTACCCATCATACAAACTGGGCTTAAAGGGGTAATGCAGGCGCATTTCTCCGATTACAAACTGACCTACTGCCGCTCCGTAGAAGAACTGACATTGTTGCAACTGCGACGTTCAGATCTGGTCATCGCTGATTTAACCGGAGATTGTAGCCATCCGCGTTTGATCTGCGAACAATATTATTCTTTGTTACCCCAATACCGTGATATTCACTGGGTCTTTCTCGTTTCTCGAAATTATTATCCTGTGGCCGTTGAGTTGCTGATGTGTCCAATCAGTACGCTGTTATCCGATGCCGAACCAATCGACAGTTTAGTAAATGCTATTGATGCGGGGAATATTTATGCTGACAGAATTAGCCCTGTATTGCTCTCTCCGGTCATAACACCAGAAAGACAGGATCCTAGCGTACATTCAATTATTCTGACGCTATCTGAACGGAAAGTGCTACGGCTTCTGGGAAAGGGCTGGGGGATTAATCAGATTGCCACATTACTTAAAAAAAGTAATAAGACCATCAGCGCCCAGAAAAATAGTGCGATGCGTCGTCTGTCAATACACAGCAATGCGGAGATGTATGCCTGGATAAATAGTTCTCAAGGAGCACGAGAATTGAATCTACCTTCAGTTTATGGAGAGACCACGGAATGGAAGACAGAAGTATCAAAAGAAATGTCGCACTGGTAGAAAAGTGTGTAATGAGCAGTGTGGGTATTTATAATTTATTTAATGCCAGACCGAATAACCAATACCGACTCCATCCCTTTTCACGACAGCCAGCCTTCAGCCAGGCGATGTCACAGACGTCATTTTCCGCGGTTATTTTTTCACTTTCCGCGAAAAGAACCGATCGCCGCACCGGTCTGGCTTATCTGACGGAGCTGGCGGTGAAACACCCTCGCATCAAGCGAGTAGTCATTGCCGATGATGATGATGAGGCGCGGTTAATTGGCTCGCTGTCACCGTCACCACTGGATGCCGTGATTAGCAAAGCATCCACGCTGAGTGTGTTACAGGAAGAATTATTTGCAGCGCTGGAGTGTGTCAGAGGGGAAACAGAGGATACAAAAAAACTCTGGTATATCAATCAATGTCGCATGCTTAGCCCAACCGAGCGCGAAATTCTGCGCTATATGTCGAATGGCTATTCGATGCTGCAGATTGCGATTGAGCTTGAGCGAAACATTAAAACGATTCGCGCGCATAAATTTAATGTGATGTCCAAACTGGGTGTGAGTTCGGATGCCGGGTTACTGGACGCTGCCGATATTCTGTTGCATGTACGCTCTGCAGAACCGTCTTCTTTTCGTCGTACTGCCCCGTTATGGCGCGCTTGAGAAAAGGTGTATCAGCTTAGTTATTGGCATGGAAAGGCACATCGATCACTGGCACACATCAACCCAGGTCGCCGCAGTCAGTTCTGCTATCCTCTCTGGCGTGATGCGAACCGCGCTATGAGTGGCTCCAGCCGCAGGGAGCACTTCAGTGTAGTGTTTCAACGAGACATCACAGTACACCGATATTGGTGTCTCCAGGCCGAAAGGACATACGCCTCCCACGGGATGGCCTGTTGCGATGACCACTTCATCGCTACTCAGCATGCGCGCTTTGGCACCAAACGTATTTTTCAGTTTTTTATTATCGAGGCGCGCATCTCCTCTGGCGACGACCAGGATAATGTCGTTTTTCACCTTTAGTGACAGCGTTTTTGCTATCTGCCCTGGTTCGACGTTATGGGCTTTTGCTGCCAGATCGACGGTGGCGGTGCTTTGATCTAATTCGATGATTTCAATATCTGGCGCATGTTGCGCAAAAAACTGCCGCACTGATTGCAAACTCACTCTTTTCTCCCTCTCGCTTATCCGCAGCCCTGTATAGCAGAAAACCGCCTGGCGTAATTTGTCATAGGGGAAGCGTTACTGTAAATATTTTATTGTAACAACATAGCAACATCGGCAGTTTTTCGATCACCTTCACAATCAAAGAAACCGGTTACAGTAACCGGTTGCAGAATGTTGAAATGGCGATTAATACTGAAGCTGTCACTTCCTCTGTATCACATAATAAGAGCCATCTATGAAACTTAACTTTAATAGCGGTAGCGCTGGCGTTCCTCCCGGCACGGTTGCGAAAAGTGGTAACGGGCCTTACGTGGTGGTGTTGATACCAGCACATTTACAGGGTTTTGCACAACAGGAGAGCGGCTATGTCTACTAACCATGCTGTGTTTAATGTGATTTTCCGCTTTGTTGAAAACTACGTTAGCCCTGTCGCCGGACGCATTTCTTCACAACGTCATGTGATGGCAATACGTGATGGTTTCATTTCGGCAATGCCGTTTATGATTGTAGGATCTTTTCTGCTGGTTTTTGCCTATCCTCCTTTTTCGCCGGATACCACCTGGGGATTTGCCCGCGCATGGCTGGATCTGGCAAAACAATTTGAAGGCCAGATACTCACGCCGTTTGATATGACGATGGGGATCATGTCGGTCTATATATGTGCCGCCATTGCTTACAATCTGGGTAAACACTATGTGAAGTCGTATCAGCTGGATCCGTTTATGTGCGCGATGCTGTCCATCATGGCGTTTTTACTGATTGCTGCACCGAAAACCAAAGGTTCGATGCCGGTTGATAGCCTGGGAGGGACGGGGATTTTCACCGCGATCCTCGTGGCGATTTATTGCGTTGAGATGATGCGGTTCCTGAAGGCACACAACATCGGGATCCGCTTACCCGATCAAGTGCCGCCGATGATCAAAAACTCATTTGATCTCCTGATCCCAGTGCTGGTTGTGGTATTGACGCTGTACCCGCTGAGCCTGGTGATACAGTCGCAGTTTGATATGCTGATCCCTCAGGCCATTATGGCAATCTTTAAACCGCTGGTGTCTGCTGCCGATTCTCTTCCGGCGATACTGCTGGCGGTATTGATAGGCCACCTGCTGTGGTTTGCCGGGATTCACGGGGCGGCGATTGTGTCCGGGATGCTGCAAATGTTCTGGCTGACCAACCTCGGCATGAATCAATCGGCGTTGGCGCAGGGGGCTCCTTTGCCGCATATCTTTATGGAAGCGTTCTGGACGTTCTTCATCGTGGTGGGGGGATCGGGGGCGACGATGGGGCTGGTGATTTGCTATCTGCGCAGTCGTTCTGCCCATTTACGCTCGATTGGACGCCTCAGCGTCGTCCCAAGTATTTTTAATATCAATGAACCGGTGATTTTCGGTACGCCGATAGTGATGAATCCGGTGTTCTTTATTCCGTTCCTGCTTGCGCCGATGGTGAATGCTGTCTTGGCCTGGGCAGCGATGAAGCTGGATTTGATTGGTCGCGTCATTTCTGTAGTACCCTGGACCGCACCGGCCCCGGTGGGGGCGGCATGGGCGTTAGGCTGGGATTTTCGTGCGGCGATCCTGGTGGTCGTGTTGGCGCTGGTTTCTGCCATCATCTACTTCCCCTTCTTTAAGGTCTATGAGAAGCAACTGCTGGCGCAGGAAAAAGAAGAAGCCCAGCGTATAGAAGAGGAAAGTCAGCAGGTAGCGTAATCGTGCAGGCGAGGGGCTGCGGCTCCTCGCTTACTTTAACGTGCAGTCACCGCATTGCTGAACATCGGGCAAGCGATAGCGTTGACAGCAGGTTCTGCGTACTAACAGTCCCTCACGTGGAACGACGGTACGCCACAACGGATTATCCTGACCACAGGAGAGCTGTTTCTCAAAGAAGCAGGTTTGACGCAATGTTGTCAGCAGTTCTTCACCTAACAGCGACTTCATTTCCGTTAAATACCAGTGGATGAGATACCCGGTATTGCTCCAGATAAGTTTCGCGTTGATCTCACCGGTTGATTCCAGCGCCTGAACCACCGGTGTCAGGGCTGACAAAATCAGCGTTTCCATGCGTTGTTGCGGTGAGAGTGCAGTGGTCTGGTGATCCTGATGTACATCTATCCAGAAACATGCGGCACGCCCGGTTTCGTGAAACTCCACGTGCATATGTTCCGGCGCGACATCAATGGCTTCTTTTTGCGTCAGCAGAGCCACCATGAGCGGGGGCATCATCAGGCCGATATACCATTGCGCCCAGAGGGAGATCAGCGGTTTATTTTCGCGTACTAACGTGGGCTGGTTGCGGTAGATGTGGTCTGAATAAACGGCCAGAAGCGAACTTAACGTTGTCGGTTGCGTCCATTCATATAATGTCATTGCACCTTGCGGTGGGGTCTCGTCAAGACGAATAAAATCCAGCAAGTGTTCGCGAGTTTGGGCTATGGTCGCACGCACGGAAGCCGCCAGCGAGGGCATCTCTGAAGGGAGATGGCTGCGCCAGATGACATCTTCAACGATGGGTGCGGAACGGTAAGCCATAGCTATATAAGGATGTTAATCTAAATGATAATGATTGCTAATCCTATAGGCGAGAGTAAACGATGGCAAGATCTTTGTCGCAATATCGGGCAGTTCCGCACGGATAAACTCAGGAAGAGGTGCAGTTTATCCGCAGCTCATCGCTGACCAGGGTGTTGTTTCGACCGAGATTCTTGGCCTCATAAAGCGCTTTGTCTGCTCTGGTAATCGCGGAGTCAATATCCTGATCCACTAAAGGCGCAATGCCGATGCTGACCGTCACATTGGTTGCTACGCTCTCATTAAACATATGAGGGATCTTAAGGTCGTATACTTTCTGGCGGATACGCTCAGCTGCGGCCTGCGCCTGCTGTGGATCGACGGCGGTCAGTAACACCATAAATTCTTCGCCACCAAAACGCGCGACCACATCCCGGGAGCGTACGGAATCACGAATCGCGGCAGAAACGCGAATTAACGCCTGATCGCCCATCATATGTCCGTAATGGTCGTTATAGGCTTTGAAATGATCGATATCCAGCAATAAGACGTAATGCTTCGCGTTGCTCAGTGCTAGCAACGTATCGAGTCGGTGTTGCAGCCCACGACGGTTATACAGCCCCGTCAGCGGATCGAGCATACTGAGGCCGTTCAGGGTTTCTCGCTCTTCCAGCAGTTTGTACATCAGCTGTTGGGCAAAGCCGTCGTAGCGCTTTTGGATCACATGTTGAATGGCAATCCCGGCCATAGGCAATGCCATAAAATAGAAAATGCGTAGACCATGCTCACTCCCGTTAAGCCATAGACAGACGACGACTGAGGGTAACGAATGTAGCGTAAAGGCGATGATATTGTTGGCAAAAGCGATAGAGCCAATAAACAACACACTGAGAAGCGCTATTAACAGAAAATAATAATCGTTATTACCCAGTATTGTGAATTTCAACACAATATGGGCTGCCCACAACAAACCGAAAATGATTGAAATAAAAGGAAGATTAATTCTTTTATTCGCATATTTGCCATGCCATGCCAACAGCAATGTACTGGCGACCAGGATGAGCAACGCCGGGACAGATAAGGCTTTGACGGTAAAAAGTGGGAAAACAAGCGTAAACAGCGCGGAGACTGCGTTGAGAAGCAGAAACAGACGTAAAGAGAGTTGATATTTCTTAGTGCGCAGAGTTCGCCAGGATTGTACTGTCATAGGTAAATATTGTTATTTATCTGCAATATACGAAGGTGTGTTTGTAAGGAAAAATGATGAACGAAAAATCATTCGTTCAGGTCGTTATTGTTTTTTGATGAAAAGCTAACCGGCGAGCAATTTATCACCTTAAATTATTCATGTCATCAATCGTTAAGTAAAACTCATAGAATTGATAGCCTTTCCCGGCTGACAAATGAGAAAATTTATCATATGATATTGGTTATCATTATCAATGTCATAGGTGAAACCATGTTGCAACGTGCGCTGGGCAGTGGATGGGGAGTTTTGCTGCCGGGGATAGTGATTGCCGGGCTGGCATTTACTGACCTGTCACTCGACGCATGGAAGGCGATGATTGTATTAGGGCTGCTGCTGACTTCGCTAATGCTGTACCACAAACGCTTACGGCATTTCGTTTTGTTACCTTCATGTGCAGCACTGATCGGCGGTATTGTTCTGGTGATGATGAACTGGAATCAGGGATGAGTAAAACAGAGATGAAAACTGAAAGGAAAATAAGATAATTGGTGCGAGGGGGGGGACTTGAACCCCCACGTCCGTAAGGACACTAACACCTGAAGCTAGCGCGTCTACCAATTCCGCCACCTTCGCACAGTCATCTTACTTTTTTTGATATCGCCTCGTTGGTGCGAGGGGGGGGACTTGAACCCCCACGTCCGTAAGAACACTAACACCTGAAGCTAGCGCGTCTACCAATTCCGCCACCTTCGCCCAGTGCGAGCAATATCAACGTGGATTATGGTGCGAGGGGGGGGACTTGAACCCCCACGTCCGAAAGGACACTAACACCTGAAGCTAGCGCGTCTACCAATTCCGCCACCTTCGCATACCATCGACACTCAAAAAGTATCGTTACCACGGAGGCGCATTCTAGTGGTTTTCAACTTTTCGTCAATAGTTAATTGCCCAGGACGCGATTAATTGATGTAAAAATGGGCGCTAACCGTAGGCCGGATAAGCGATAGCGCCATCCGGCAATACTCGGTGTCACGCCGGATGGCGGCGTAAACGCCTTATCCGGCCTGCATCAGTTAGGCTTTTTTCGCCTGACGCGTCATGATGGTACGATAAACCTTGAAACGACCGGTCTGTGCGATAACTTCATGGAAACCAAACACCTCATCCAGCACTTTCGGATACGGCAGGAAGGCGTTGGCCACGATACGCAGCTCACCGCCGCTGTTCAAGTGACGAACTGCCCCGCGAATCAGCGTTTGAGCTGCATCAAGGCTGGTCTGCATGCCATCGTGGAACGGTGGGTTAGAGATGATCATATCAAAGCGACCCGTCACGTCAGAAAAGACGTTACTGGCAATCACCTCACCTTCAATGCCGTTGGCCGCAAGCGTTGCGCGACTGGCTTCAACCGCGGATGCGCTGACATCGCACAGGGTCAGTCGAACTTTCGGCGAGTGACTGGCTAATGCAACAGAGAGCACGCCCGCGCCACAGCCGACATCCAGAACCTTGCCCTTAGTGTGCGGCGTCAGCGTAGAGAGTAGCAACTGGCTGCCGACATCCAGTCCGTCACGGCTGAATACGCCAGGCAAGGTTTTGATGGTCAGATTGTCGATGGTGTATTCATCCCAGTATTTTTCTGCATCAAAAACGGGCTGTTTTTCCAGGCGACCATGATAAAGACCACAGCGACGGGCGCTGTCGACTTTATTCAATGGCGCGTATTCGGCCAACATCTGCTCTGCGCTGCGCACACCGCTGCGGTTCTCACCGACAACAAAAATATCGGTGCCGACGGGTAACAGCGACAGAATATTCATCAGTTGGAACTGGGCTTCTGGCTTATTCTTCGGCCAGTAGTAGATCAGCGTATCGCTGTCAGCAACGTCATCGGCTTGGGCGACGAGGCTAAAGCGGACGTTATCACCCATTTGGCGGTTCAGTACCTGCCAATGGTGCAACTGCTGAGTATGCGCGCGGCTGGCGGCGCTTGCGAATTGGGCTGGCAGGTCATCCTGCAAATCACCGGCAAACAGAATACGGCTTTGTTCGAAATCATCACTGTGGCGCAGCAAGACTTCACTTGCCGGGGTAAAAGCAGACATGGAATGCTCCTTAATTTATATAGGGTGCGATTATATACACAAAATCATTCAAGCTGAATCAAGGCGGTCTGCGGGATGATGTGTATCGTTGTTTGTTGGCGCTGATTCGACGAATTTGCTATATTTGCGCCCCTGATAGACAGGAGTGTTTCGCTATGACATCCCGACGAGACTGGCAGTTACAGCAACTGGGCATTACGCAGTGGTCGCTGCGCCGTCCTGGCGCGCTGCGGGGCGAGATCGCGATTTCAATTCCTGCGCATGTCCGTTTGGTGATGGTTGCTGCACAGTTACCCGCGCTAACCGAACCGTTAATGAGCGATATTTTACACGCATTGACCGTGAGTCCGGATCAGGTTTTACAACTGACGCCTGACCGTGTCGCCATGCTGCCGCAAGGTAGCCGCTGTAATAGCTGGCGGCTGGGAACCGAAGAGCCGCTGCTGCTGGAGGGCGCTCAGGTCGCCAGTCCTGCGTTTAATGAATTACGGGATAACCCAGCGGCACGCGCCGCGTTATGGCAACAAATCTGCGCATATGAACACGATTTCTTCCCTCGAACCGACTGATTTACCTGCAGCATTTCAGATTGAAAAACGCGCCCACGCCTTTCCGTGGAGTGAAAAAACATTCGCCAGCAACCAGGGCGATCGTTATCTCAACTTTCAACTGACCGTTGACGGCACGATGGCAGCCTTTGCGATTACGCAGGTCGTGCTGGATGAAGCTACGCTGTTCAACATCGCCGTTGATCCTGACTTTCAACGCCGGGGGCTGGGGCGTGAGCTGCTGGAATACCTGATCGATGAGCTGGAAAAACGCGGTATTCTGACGCTGTGGCTTGAGGTTCGCGCCTCGAATGCTGCGGCAATCGCATTGTATGAAAGCCTTGGCTTTAACGAGGCGACGATTCGGCGCAATTACTATCCGACAGCCGATGGTCACGAAGATGCCATCATAATGGCATTGCCAATCAGCATGTAAGACAAGGTGTAATGATGATGAAGTGGGACTGGATTTTCTTTGATGCCGATGAAACGCTGTTTACGTTTGACTCGTTTACCGGCTTACAGCGGATGTTTCTCGACTATAGCATCACCTTTACCGCTGAAGATTTTCAGGACTACCAGGCCGTGAATAAACCGCTGTGGGTGGATTATCAAAACGGCGCAATTACCTCATTACAGCTGCAGCATGCTCGTTTTCAGAGCTGGGCTGAGCGCCTGAAGGTCGAGCCAGGCCAGCTAAACGATGCGTTTATTAATGCCATGGCGGAAATCTGTTCGCCGTTACCGGGGGCCGTGTCGCTGCTTAATGCGATTCGCGGTAAAGCAAAGATTGGCATCATTACCAATGGTTTTACTGCATTACAGCAAATCCGTCTGGAGCGTACGGGCCTGCGCGACTATTTCGATCTGCTGGTGATTTCTGAGCAGGTTGGGGTGGCAAAACCCGATCCCCGTATTTTTGACCATGCGCTGGAGCTGGCGGGCAACCCTGACCGTTCCCGTGTGCTGATGGTGGGCGACACCGCAGAGTCCGATATTCTTGGTGGCATTAACGCCGGGCTATCCACCTGCTGGCTAAATACGCACCGCCGCGAGCAGCCAGCGGGCATTCAGCCGACCTGGACTGTCGTGTCGTTAAGCGAACTGGAGCAGCTCCTGTGTAAACACTGATTGCCTCCCCCCCATTGATGGGTAAAATAGCCGCAATTTTTCGTATTCAACTTGCGCGGCACAATGCCGTGCTTACCTAAGAAGATTTGACTATGACGTTGTCTCCTTATTTGCAAGAGGTGGCCAAACGCCGCACTTTTGCCATTATTTCTCACCCGGATGCCGGTAAAACGACAATTACTGAAAAGGTGCTGTTATTCGGACAGGCAATTCAGACCGCCGGTACAGTAAAAGGCCGTGGCTCCAGCCAGCATGCCAAGTCTGACTGGATGGAAATGGAAAAGCAGCGTGGTATCTCAATTACCACCTCTGTCATGCAGTTTCCGTATCATGACTGCCTGGTAAACCTGCTGGATACCCCGGGGCACGAAGACTTCTCCGAAGATACTTACCGTACTCTGACAGCGGTGGACTGCTGCCTGATGGTTATCGATGCCGCGAAAGGCGTTGAGGACAGGACCCGTAAACTGATGGAAGTTACCCGTCTGCGCGATACGCCGATCCTGACCTTTATGAACAAACTCGACCGTGACATCCGCGATCCAATGGAGCTGCTGGATGAAGTCGAGAACGAACTGAAAATCGGCTGCGCGCCGATCACCTGGCCGATTGGCTGCGGTAAGTTGTTCAAGGGCGTCTATCACCTGTACAAAGATGAAACGTATCTGTACCAGACCGGTAAAGGCCATACGATTCAGGAAGTGCGCATTGTTAAAGGGCTGAATAACCCTGAACTTGACGCTGCCGTAGGTGAAGACCTGGCGCAGCAACTGCGTGACGAGCTGGAGCTGGTGCAGGGCGCGTCTAACGAATTCGATCATGAGCTGTTCCTTGCCGGTGAAATCACGCCGGTCTTCTTTGGTACTGCGCTGGGTAACTTCGGTGTTGACCATATGCTGGATGGCTTAGTGGAGTGGGCGCCAGCGCCGATGCCGCGTAAAACCGACACCCGCGTTGTAGAAGCCTCAGAAGAGAAGTTCACCGGTTTCGTCTTTAAAATTCAGGCCAACATGGACCCGAAACACCGCGACCGTGTCGCTTTCATGCGTGTGGTTTCCGGCAAGTACGAGAAAGGCATGAAAATGCGTCAGGTACGTATTGGTAAAGACGTGGTGATCTCCGATGCGCTGACCTTTATGGCCGGTGACCGTTCTCATGTGGAAGAGGCGTATCCTGGCGATATTCTTGGTTTGCATAACCACGGCACGATCCAGATCGGCGATACCTTTACTCAGGGTGAAATGATGAAGTTCACCGGTATTCCGAACTTCGCACCGGAACTGTTCCGCCGTATCCGTCTGAAAGATCCATTGAAGCAGAAGCAGTTGTTGAAAGGGCTGGTTCAGCTGTCAGAAGAGGGCGCAGTGCAGGTCTTCCGTCCGATTGCCAACAACGATCTGATCGTTGGCGCCGTCGGTGTGCTGCAGTTCGACGTGGTGGTTTCTCGTCTGAAGAGCGAATACAACGTTGAAGCGATTTATGAGTCAGTCAACGTGGCGACTGCGCGCTGGGTAGAGTGTTCTGACGTGAAAAAATTCGAAGAATTTAAGCGTAAAAACGAAATTCAGCTGGCGCTGGATGGCGGCGATAACCTCACCTATATCGCGCCGACCATGGTTAACCTGAATCTCACCCAGGAACGTTACCCTGACGTTCAGTTCCGCAAAACGCGCGAACACTAATCTGCCTTCCAGGGTGCGGTATTCACCGCGCCCTGCAACTTTTCCTGTCTTTTAAATCCCTTGCGGAATGTTCTTAAATCCCCTGAGTTTTGTTTGCTTTTTAATCAATTCAGACATCAGCCACGAAATCGTGAACTATATTTAACAATGTGATGACATAAATATCGGCTTTTAATGCTCTTCATTAAGCATTTTTCAGCCTCTTTAGCTGATATTTATTTCAGTCACGTGATTAGTTGCTGGTTATGACCGCTAAGTGGCAGAACATCGCTATAAGCACAACAAACAGGAATACATCGATGACAATGACAGGACTTAAGATTTCTAAAACGCTACTGGCCGTGATGCTGACTTCCGCTGTCGCAACGGGTTCTGCCTATGCAGAAAACGGCACAATGGATAAAGCGCAATCCGGGCTCGAAAGTGCGGGGCAGAAAGTCGATAGCTCTATGAACAAAGTCGGTAATTTCATGGATGACAGCACCATCACCGCCAAAGTAAAAGCCGCGCTGGTGGACCACGAAAGCATTAAGAGCACCGATATCTCCGTCAAAACGGACCAGAAAGTGGTGACGTTAAGTGGGTTCGTTGAGAGCCAGGCTCAGGCCGAAGAGGCCGTTAAAGTTGCGAAAGGCGTTGAGGGCGTGACCTCCGTTAGCGACAAACTGCACGTGCGTGACAGCAAAAACACCTCTGTAAAAGGCTATGCGGGTGATACGGCTATCACCAGTGAAGTGAAAGCCAAGCTGCTGGCTGATGACATTGTCCCTTCTCGTAAAGTGAAAGTTGAGACGACCGATGGCGTGGTCCAGCTTTCAGGAACCGTCGATTCACAGGCGCAAAGTGAGCGTGCTGAGAGTATCGCTAAAGCAATTGATGGCGTGAAAAGCGTCAAAAACGACCTCAAAACTCAGTAATTCGACTTAATTCGTCCTCCTGACGTTTGTCGGGAGGCGCGTTGTGCACCACACTGAAAATATCGCCGATGAGCAGCCTGAGCGCTCATATCAAGCGGTCGACATTAACTATGGTAAAGGAGAAGCATATGTTTCGATGGGGCATCATATTTCTGGTTATCGCGTTAATTGCCGCCGCTCTGGGATTTGGTGGACTGGCGGGTACCGCAGCAGGCGCTGCAAAAATTGTTTTTGTGGTGGGGATCATCCTGTTTCTGGTCAGCTTGTTTACTGGGCGTAAACGACCCTAGCGTATCCCCTTTATTGTTCAAGTTACAGGTGCGTTGGCTACGTGCACTTACCCGAATCACTTACCAGAGTAAGCTCATCGGGACTCACGCCCTTGCCGCCTTCCTGTAACTCGAATTATGTTGGGGATTAGCTGTAAAGAAAAATTGCTACTAAGCCAGTCCATTGGACTGGCTTTTACGGTTTTAGCGCCGGGCAATTTGCGTTACCTTGTTGCTCTATTACAAAAAACAGGAAGGCAGAGGTGGGGCAGAGAATACCCGTCACGCTCGGTAATATAGCGCCGTTATCGTTACGTCCATTTCAACCAGGCAGTATGGCGCTGGTGTGCGAAGGCGGGGGGCAACGGGGGATCTTTACTGCCGGCGTACTGGATGAGTTTATGCGTGCGCAATTTAATCCTTTCGATCTCTTCTATGGGACATCTGCTGGCGCGCAAAATCTGTCGGCCTATCTCTGTAACCAACCCGGCTACGGGCGCAAGGTGATCATGCGCTACACCACCCGACGTGAGTTTTTTGACCCGGTACGATTCGTACGCGGGGGGAATCTCATCGATCTCGACTGGCTGGTGGACTCCACCGCTGCGCAGATGCCGCTGGCGCTGGATAACGCGGAGCGCCTGTTTGAGGCAGGTAAAGCGTTTTATATGTGCGCCTGCCGGGGAGATGACTACACACCGGGCTATTTTTCGCCGAACCGGCACAATTGGCTGGATCTCATTCGTGCATCCAGTGCGATTCCGGGATTCTATCGTTCAGGGGTTGTGTTGGATGGTGTGAACTATCTGGATGGTGGAGTCAGTGACGCCATACCCGTTCAGGAGGCGGCGAAGCAAGGGGCGAAGACGTTGGTGGTGATCCGCACCGTGCCTTCGCAAATGTACTACACCCCACAATGGTTCAAACGTATGGAGCGTTGGCTGGGGGAGAGCAGTCTGCAGCCGCTGGTGAATCTGGTTCAACATCATGAAGCCAGCTACCGCGCGATTCAGCGCTTTATCGAAAAACCGCCGGGCAAGCTGCGTATTTTTGAGATCTACCCACCAAAACCACTCCATAGTATGGCACTGGGGAGCCGCATTCCGGCATTGCGTGAAGACTACAAAACCGGACGCCTGTGCGGGCGCTATTTTTTGGCAACGATTGGTAAACTGTTGGCGAAAAATGTGCCGTTGCCTCGTCAGACGCCGAAGATTGTGGTGCCCAGCCCGGTGGTGGTTCCACCTGCCCCCGTTGCCAACGACGCCCATGCATCCGTTGCGAGCAGTGCGCCCCAGGCCAATGATACGACGTTTAATAATGAGGATCTGGCGTGAGTCCCCGGTTCATCGATACGCATTGTCATTTTGATTTTCCCCCCTTTACCGGCGATGAGCCAGCCAGCCTCCAGCGTGCGGCTGACGTTGGTGTGCACCATATTATTGTTCCGGCAACGCAGGCGATGAACTTTTCACGCGTACTGGCGTTAGCGGAAAATTATCCTTCGTTGTATGCCGCGCTGGGTCTGCATCCCATTGTTATTGAAGATCACGATGATGACGGTCTGGACAGGTTGCAACAGGAATTGGAGCAACGATCGCAGAAGCTGGTGGCGGTCGGTGAGATCGGGCTGGATCTCTGGCGTGAAGATCCGCAGTTTGATAAGCAGGAAAGGGTGCTGGAAGCACAGCTTAAGCTGGCGAAGCGTTACGATCTTCCGGTGATCCTCCATTCGCGCCGTACCCATGACAAGTTAGCTATGCATCTTAAACGCCATGATCTCCCGCGAACCGGTGTGGTGCATGGCTTTTCCGGAAGCCTGCAACAGGCAACGCGTTTTGTACAACTGGGGTACAAGATAGGTGTCGGTGGGACCATCACCTATCCACGCGCCAGCAAAACGCGTGAGGTGATGGCGACGTTGCCACTGGAATCGCTGCTGTTGGAAACCGATGCGCCGGATATGCCGCTTAACGGTTTTCAGGGTCAGCCTAATCGTCCTGAGCAGGTGGTCAGAGTCTTTGAGACATTATGCGTACTGCGTCAAGAGCCTGCGGACGTGATAGCAGATGCGCTGTATCGCAATACGACGGCGTTGTTTAATGTGTGAGGTATCCTGCGCTCCGTAGGCCTGATAAGCGAAGTGCATCAGGCATATCTTTGCCGGATGGCGGCTGCGCCTTATCCAGCCTACACATGAAGTCGTTGCATTCGGTAATCACAGGTACAGCGCCGGGAAGATCACATTATCCACGCCACGATTGCGTAACGCATTTGCCAGTTGCTCCACATCTCCCGGTGTGGCACTCGGCCAGGATTGCGCTTCGCCATACACCCCATGCGCATGAAAGGCATTTAGCCGCACAGGCACGTTACCTAAGCGATGAATAAACGCAGACAGCGGGTCGATGTGTTGCAGATAGTCTACCTGACCGGGGATCACCAACAGGCGTAATTCCGCGAGTTTTCCCTGGTCAGCCAGAAAGATAATACTGTTTTTAATCAGAGTATTATCGCGCCCTGTCAGTTGCAGATGACATGCGCTATCCCAGGCTTTTAGATCGAGCATCGCACCGTCGCAAACCGGTAGCAGCTTTTGCCAGCCGGTTTCGCGTAGCATGCCGTTACTGTCTACCAGGCAGGTCAGGTGCTGTAGCTGCGGATCGGCTTTGATCGCGCTAAACAGCGCAACAATAAACGGTAACTGTGTTGTCGCCTCACCACCGCTGACCGTCATTCCTTCAATAAACGGCGAGGCTTTACGAACATGCTGCAGCACCTCATCCACACTCATGGTTTGCGTCATCGGTGTGGCCTGCTGAGGACACATATGCAGGCAGGTGTCGCATTGCTGGCAAATATCAGATTGCCACCATACTTTTCCCGCGCTCAGACTCAACGCTTCATGCGGGCAATGCAGCACACATTCCCCGCAATCGTTGCAACGTCCCATCGTCCACGGGTTGTGGCAATTTTTACAGCGCAGATTACATCCCTGCAGGAACAGGGCCAGGCGACTCCCCGGCCCGTCGACGCAGGAGAAGGGAATCAGCTTACTGACTAAAGCGCATCTGCTGTTCATGGCTGATCACTCGGGGTTGTCGTTCCAGAATACGCGTATTGCGCGCGGCTTCTTCACCCAACCAGGTGGTGTTGGTACGTGAACCTTCGGTACGATATTTTTCCAGATCCGACAGGCGCACCATGTAGCCGGTCACACGGACCAGATCGTTTCCGCTCACGTTGGCGGTAAACTCGCGCATACCGGCTTTAAACGCGCCGAGGCAAAGCTGTACCAGCGCCTGCGGGTTACGTTTGATGGTTTCGTCCAGTGTGAGAATATCGCTGATCCCGGCGTGATAATACGCATGATGCGGCGCGACGGTTTGCAGATGGGTGATGGGATCGGGTTCATCACCATAAGGCAGGCGAGCGCCCGGCGTGGTGCCGATATCAGAACTGATACCCGACTGCGCATGCAGCATCGCGCGCTGCTTCCAGCCATATCTCACCGGCGTGTTGTTAACAAAGTCGGCGAGCTGGGCGCTAATACGATAACCAAGCTGATTAGCGTACTCATCTTTGCCGTAGCGAGCGTTCTCCCCCGCCTTATCGCACAGCAGGTTTACGGCTTCTGCCAGGCCATACATGCCAAACATAGGCACAAAACGTTCGGGATCGATCAACCCTTCCTGCACCAGGAAGCTATTCTCAAAGAAATGTGATTTCTCGTAGAGGAATTCACATCGTGAATTAATGATGGCGATTTGCTGTTGGCAGTAATGCGGTAGGGTACGCGTAAAGAAGTCATCGACAGAGGTACTGCGCTCTGCAATGGCTTTCAGATTGAGTCTGACCAGCGTACTTCCACCGCCCGCCAGTGGCAGTGAGTTGTAACAACTGACGACGCCATAGTGGCCTTTTGTGAAAATTTTATCATTTTCAGGGCCGTTAGAAATGTGCGGTTTACTGCATTCGCAAATATTTTGCGCGACGTTGAGCAGCAGATCGTCAGGTGTAATTTGCGGATCATAAATAAATGTCAGATTGGGCGAAACCTGCTTTAACTCTGCATCTGCGCGTAAAATTGCCCGCGTTACGGGCGTGTCGGCAGGACCAATATTGGCGTGCATAAACGCATCGGGCAGCGTTCTGTCGAGATAGCGCCAGAAACGTTTTATTCGAACATCGATCTCGTCTTGTGTTAGAATTCTAACATACGGTTGCAGCAACGCATCGAGTTGGCCGAGATACACCGGCATCGACGTCACTGACGGAACGTGGTGGTAAAGAATGGTGAGTAAGGATAATGCGTCATCGAGATCCTTTGCGCCTTCCAGTTCCAGCCATGATGAGCCGTTGGCCAGAAAACGCGCGTAATCGGGTAATACGTAGCGCGGTTTGAACGGGGCATGGCCTTCGTACATATCGCAGATAACCCCGTCATCCAGCGCCTGGCGTGCTTGTGCAGGCAGTTGCGGATACGGCAAAGCGTTTTCTGCCTCCAGTGCCAGAAAATGACGTTTTTGTTCAGGGCTGAGCACTGGACTGGTCACGATTTGTTGGCAGCGCTGTTGCAGCGCGAGTTCGCTTGACGTGGGCATCGTTGGTTCCTTTATGTACTGAAGGTTAAGCGCCATTGTAGGAAGCAACGCAGCACCATCCTTTGATCCGGATGCGCCTGATGTCACCGCATGCCGCCAGTAAAGGTCATTTATTTGAACTAGATCTCATTAGAGTAATGCAAATCTGTATGTGGTTTTCATTAACTGTGATGTATATCGAAGTGTGATTGCGAGCGGATGTTAGAATACTAACAAACTCGCAAGGTGAAATTTTATACGGCGATGCCGTTGGAGAATGTTATGACCGATTTAACAGCAAGCAGCCTGCGTGCACTGAAACTGATGGACCTGACCACCCTGAATGACGACGACACTAATGAGAAAGTGATCGCGCTGTGTCATCAGGCGAAGACCCCGGTTGGCAACACTGCTGCAATCTGCATCTATCCGCGTTTCATCCCTATTGCGCGTAAGACTCTGAAAGAGCAGGGCACACCGGACATCCGTATTGCCACCGTGACTAACTTCCCGCATGGCAACGACGATATCGAGATCGCGCTGGCAGAAACCCGCGCCGCGATTGCCTACGGTGCAGACGAAGTTGATGTGGTATTCCCGTATCGTGCACTGATCGCAGGCAATGAGCAGATTGGTTTTGATCTGGTTAAAGCCTGTAAAGACGCGTGCGCAGCAGCCAATGTGCTGCTGAAAGTGATCATCGAAACTGGTGAGCTGAAAGAAGAAGCACTGATTCGCAAAGCATCTGAAATCTCCATCAAAGCCGGTGCTGATTTCATCAAAACATCTACCGGTAAAGTACCGGTCAATGCGACGCCGGAAAGCGCACGCATCATGATGGAAGTGATCCGCGATATGGGTGTTTCTAAAACGGTTGGTTTCAAACCGGCTGGCGGCGTGCGTACTGCAGAAGATGCACAGCAGTTCCTGGCAATTGCCGACGAACTGTTTGGCGCTGACTGGGCCGATTCCCGTCATTACCGTTTTGGTGCGTCCAGCCTGCTGGCTAGCCTGCTGAAAGCACTGGGTCACGGCGACGGTAAGAGCGCAAGCAGCTACTAAGTTTGGATTGCCCATCGTAGGCCGGATCAGGCGCTAGCTGCCATCCGGCATCAATACGACCTGCCGGGGAGTACAGTGCTTTCCCGGCTCATAATCGGGAGGTTACCTTGTTTCTCGCACAAGAAATTATTCGTAAAAAACGTGATGGTCATGCGCTGAGTGATGAAGAAATTCGTTTCTTTATTAACGGTATTCGCGACAACACCATCTCTGAAGGGCAAATCGCCGCCCTGGCGATGACCATTTTCTTCCACGATATGACAATGCCTGAGCGTGTCTCGCTGACCATGGCAATGCGTGATTCAGGAACCGTGCTGGACTGGAAAAGTTTGCAGCTGAACGGCCCGATTGTGGATAAACACTCTACCGGCGGTGTAGGTGATGTGACGTCACTGATGTTAGGCCCGATGGTCGCAGCCTGCGGCGGCTTTATCCCGATGATCTCCGGGCGCGGTCTGGGGCATACCGGCGGTACGCTCGATAAACTGGAAGCGATCCCGGGATTTGATATCTTCCCGGACGATGCGCGTTTCCGTGAAATTATTAAAGACGTGGGTGTGGCGATTATTGGGCAAACCAGCTCACTCGCACCGGCGGACAAACGTTTTTATGCCACCCGCGATATCACCGCGACGGTGGATTCCATTCCACTCATCACGGGTTCCATTCTGGCTAAAAAGTTGGCGGAAGGACTGGATGCGCTGGTGATGGACGTCAAAGTAGGTAGTGGCGCCTTTATGCCGACCTACGAACTCTCTGAAGCCCTTGCCGAAGCGATTGTCGGCGTGGCAAACGGTGCGGGGGTTCGTACCACCGCGCTGTTAACGGATATGAATCAGGTGCTGGCCTCCAGTGCAGGCAACGCGGTTGAAGTCCGTGAAGCGGTGCAGTTCCTGACCGGTGAATATCGTAACCCACGCTTGTTCGACGTTACGATGGCGCTGTGCGTGGAGATGTTGATCTCCGGTAAACTGGCGAAAGATGACGCAGAAGCCCGCACGAAGTTGCAGGCCGTACTGGATAACGGTAAAGCGGCAGAAATTTTTGGCCGCATGGTTGCGGCGCAGAAAGGCCCAACCGACTTCGTGGAAAACTATGCGAAGTACCTGCCGACGGCAATGCTCAGCAAAGCGGTATATGCTGATACCGAAGGTTTTGTCAGCGCAATGGATACCCGTGCGCTAGGTATGGCGGTCGTTTCCATGGGCGGCGGTCGTCGTCAGGCTTCGGACACCATTGATTACAGCGTCGGTTTCACCGACATGGCGCGTCTGGGCGATAGTGTTGATGGTCAGCGTCCGCTGGCGGTAATTCACGCCAAAGACGAAGCCAGCTGGCAGGAAGCGGCGAAAGCGGTCAAAGCGGCAATCAGCCTTGACGACAAAGCGCCAGAAATTACACCGACAGTCTATCGTCGTATAACCGATTAACTGTATACTGATCTGATCGCTTTTTTGCGGCGCAGATGTATGGAGAACAAGATGAAACGTGCATTTATTATGGTGCTGGACTCCTTTGGTATTGGTGCGACTGAAGATGCGGATCGCTTTGGCGACGTAGGTTCAGACACTATGGGTCATATTGCAGAAGCCTGTGCGAAGGGCGAAGCTGACAATGGCCGCAAAGGCC
Source organism: Citrobacter sp. Igbk 17 (assembly GCF_028069775.1). Classification (NCBI taxonomy): domain Bacteria; kingdom Pseudomonadati; phylum Pseudomonadota; class Gammaproteobacteria; order Enterobacterales; family Enterobacteriaceae; genus Citrobacter; species Citrobacter sp. Igbk 17. Next base: position 38,036 of record NZ_JANEWI010000025.1, read on the forward strand.
CACTGAATCTGCCTAACCTGACTCGTCTGGGTCTGGTGAAAGCTCACGAAGGATCGACGGGTAAAATTGCTGCGGGTATGGACGGCAACGCGGAAGTGATTGGTGCCTACGCATGGGCGCATGAACTCTCTTCCGGCAAAGACACACCCTCTGGCCACTGGGAAATCGCGGGTGTTCCGGTTCTGTTTGACTGGGGTTATTTCTCCGATCATGAGAACAGCTTCCCACAAGAATTGCTGGATAAACTGGTTAAGCGTGCCAATCTGCCGGGCTACCTCGGTAACTGCCATTCTTCCGGTACCGTTATTCTGGACCAACTGGGTGAAGAGCATATGAAAACCGGCAAGCCGATTTTCTATACCTCCGCTGACTCCGTGTTCCAGATTGCCTGCCACGAAGAAACCTTTGGCCTGGATAAGCTCTACGAGCTGTGTGAAATCGCTCGTGAAGAACTGACTGAAGGCGGCTACAACATTGGCCGTGTTATTGCGCGTCCGTTTATCGGTGACAAAGCTGGTAACTTCCAGCGTACCGGTAACCGTCACGACCTGGCTGTTGAGCCGCCAGCGCCGACGGTACTGCAGAAACTGGTCGATGAGAAAAAAGGCCATGTCGTGTCCGTGGGTAAGATTGCGGACATCTACGCGAACTGCGGTATCACTAAAAAAGTGAAAGCAACCGGTCTGGACGCGCTGTTCGACGCTACCATCAAAGAGATGAAAGAAGCGGGTGATGAGACGATTGTCTTCACTAACTTCGTGGACTTCGACTCTTCCTGGGGCCACCGTCGCGATATCGCTGGCTATGCTGCTGGTTTGGAGTTGTTCGACCGCCGTCTGCCAGAGTTGATGGAGCTGGTAGGTGAAGATGACATTCTGATCCTGACCGCTGACCACGGCTGTGACCCGAGCTGGACTGGCACTGACCATACCCGTGAACACATTCCGGTGCTGATTTACGGCCCGAAAGTGAAACCTGGTTCTTTAGGCCACCGTGAAACCTTCGCGGATATTGGTCAGACGCTGGCGAGCTACTTTGGTACGTCGCCAATGGACTACGGTAAAAACATGCTGTAATACCCGTTGTCTTTCGCGCTGTAGATGCGTTGACTTCATTCGCTCACCCCGGTCACATAGTTAATCTATGCTCCCGGGGATTCACGAATTCGTCGCCTTCCTACAACGCGAAATCCTTAGGGTATTTGAATAGGTTTTGTAGGCCTGATAAGGCGTAGCCGCCATCAGGCGATAACATCAAATTAAAAGGGAACTGAAGATGGCAACTCCACATATTAATGCAGAAATGGGTGATTTCGCTGACGTCGTATTGATGCCGGGCGACCCGCTGCGTGCGAAGCATATTGCTGAAACTTTCCTCGAAGATGTTCGTGAAGTAAACAACGTTCGCGGCATGTTAGGTTTCACCGGGACTTACAAAGGCCGTAAGATCTCTGTTATGGGTCACGGTATGGGTATCCCGTCCTGCTCCATCTACACCAAAGAGCTGATCACGGATTTCGGCGTGAAGAAAATCATTCGCGTAGGCTCCTGTGGCGCTGTGCGTATGGACGTCAAACTGCGTGACGTGGTTATCGGTATGGGTGCTTGCACCGACTCCAAAGTTAACCGTATCCGCTTTAAAGATCATGACTTTGCAGCTATCGCTGACTTCGACATGGTGCGTAACGCTGTTGATGCGGCAAAAGCGCTGGGCGTTGACGCGCGCGTGGGCAACCTGTTCTCCGCTGACCTGTTCTACTCTCCGGACGGTGAAATGTTCGACGTGATGGAAAAGTACGGCGTACTGGGCGTGGAAATGGAAGCGGCGGGTATCTATGGTGTTGCGGCTGAATTTGGTGCGAAAGCGCTGACCATCTGCACCGTGTCCGACCATATCCGTACTCACGAGCAGACCACTGCCGCTGAACGTCAGACGACCTTCAACGACATGATCAAAATCGCACTGGAATCCGTTCTGCTGGGCGATAAAGAGTAAGCGTTGTGATGCCCGGTGGCGCTGTGCTGGCCGGGCCTACGGGAATGCCGCTATTAATGCCTGATGGCGCTTCGCTTATCAGGCCTACAGGAGCGGTCTTGTAGGCCGGATAAGGCGCAGCCGCCATCCGGCAATTCGCCACTAATCGCTTAACGCACGGCCTTCGCCACCCACGCAGCCAGTTCACGCAGCTCGTTTTCCTGATCCGGATATTCCGTAACCAGCGCTTCGCAAGTCTGATGTAAAACATCGGCGCGATACTGGCAGCCCTGTAGCCGCTCCGCCAGCGCTTCTAACGGCGCGGGATTGAGACTGTCGGTAAACACCTGTGTGCGCGTGATATGACCTTTTTCAACGTCGAAATGCAGCTCAACGCCACCCCAGGTGAAACGCTCGTCCAGCAGATGTGAAAACGCTGGAGCTTGGCCAAAGTTCCACTCCCAACTGCTCTGGCGGGCAAAGGTTTCGGCAAAATTCGGCAAATCCGGCGTTTTGTCAGGAGAGATAATTTCGGCATCTACGCGTTCGCCGTAGTGTTCAAAAAAGGCTTCTGTAACAGCCTTACACACCTGTTCGTGGGTAATGCCCGGTAACAATTCAGTCAAATTGGCAACTCGCGAGCGCACAGAGGTAATCCCTTTCGCGGCGAGTTTCTTTTTATCGGGGTTCAGGTAGTTGGCCAGTCGACTGAGATCGGCATTCAACAGCAGTGTTCCGTGGTGAAATCCACGATCCTTGGTTTCCCGATATGCGGAACCAGAGACTTTGCGATCGCCCTCGGCAGTTTTAACCACCAGATCGTTACGCCCGGAGGCATCGGCGTTTACACCCAACGAATTCAACGCATTCAATACGATAACCGTGGAGATGGTTTTGTCATACTCCGGTTTGCCGGCCATAAAGGTAAAGCAGGTATTCCCGAGATCGTGAAATACCGCGCCACCGCCGCTGCTGCGACGTGCCAACCGCACGTTGTCCTCTTCCATTCGGCGGGTGTTACACTCTTTCCATGGGTTTTGCGCGCGGCCAATAACCACCGTATCAGCGTTACGCCATAAAAACAGGACGCGCTGCGTGGCGGGCATCTGGCGGAAAATGCACTCTTCAACGGCCAGGTTAAACCAGGGATCGTGAGAGTCAGAGATAAGCAGGCGTAGTGTGGTCATGGTCGATTTCCTTTCTTTGAATTACTCTTTTTTCTCGTTGTCTTCTTCCTGTACCGGTTTGTTCGCGGTCAGCAGGAAAGGGGATTGCTGCCAGCGGGTACGCTTGCCTTGCAATAATGTGCGAGTGAGGACTACGCCAATAGCCAGTGACAGGAGCAGCATCAGGCGTAAGATGTTGGTGGTGTTGTCTACCTGCTTCGCTTCGGTGGCAAGCGTGTGGGTGTCGAGTGTCAGGCGCAGATAACCCAGCGGACCGTTTCTCCCCTGAATGGGCTCAACGATTTGCTGATTAAAATAGCCCCCGGCCTTTTTGCCATCGAGCGCCAGCCGGTCACGGACATTGACGCTCTCACCGGTGCGGGTAATCAGATCGCCCTGTTCATCGTACACACCAGCATCCAGAATACGGCTACTCTCCGTTAACTGTGTGAGTACGGCTTTGATGCGTTTTTCATCCGGTGTTTCGGTACGCATCAGCGGCGCGACGTTTAAGGTGACCTGGCGGGCCAGTGTACGGGCCAGTTCTTCCAACTGCGGATTACGTTGCTGCTGGTGGCTTTGACTAAACCAGGATGCACCCTGCATCAGGGCGACAAGCAACGCGAGACAGGACAATACAATCACTGCACGATGAAGTCGGAATTTCAGTTTTGCGCGAGCCATATTCCACCTGCTGAAAATTTGAGGCTTAATGTTGCCAGAAGCGCTGGTTACAGGGTAGCCTCATGCGTTATTTTCCCCTGGATGATTCCGACCCGAACGATTTTACAGGAGCTTTAATGCCTAACATTACCTGGTGCGATCTACCTGAAGATGTCTCTCTGTGGCCAGGTCTGCCCCTTTCTTTAAGCGGTGATGAAGTCATGCCGCTGGACTACCACGCGGGCCGCAGTGGCTGGCTGCTGTATGGTCGTGGGCTGGATAAACAGCGTTTAACGCAATACCAGAGCAAACTGGGTGCGGCGATGGTGATCGTAGCCGCCTGGTGCGTTGAGGATTATCAAGTGATTCGCCTCGCGGGGTCGTTAACACCGCGCGCGACAAAACTGGCGCATGACGCCAAGCTGGATGTTGCGCCATTAGGTAAAATCCCCCATCTGCGTACGCCAGGGCTACTGGTGATGGATATGGACTCTACGGCTATCCAGATCGAATGTATCGACGAAATCGCCAAACTGGCCGGAACGGGCGAAATGGTTGCGGAAGTGACCGAACGCGCGATGCGTGGTGAACTGGATTTTACCGCCAGTCTGCGCAGCCGGGTTGCCACCCTGAAAGGGGCCGATGCCAACATTCTGCAACAGGTGCGCGAAAACTTACCGCTGATGCCTGGCCTGACGCAACTGGTGTTGAAGCTGGAAACGCTCGGCTGGAAAGTGGCTATTGCCTCCGGTGGTTTTACCTTCTTTGCGGAATACCTGCGTGAAAAACTGCGACTGACTGCCGTTGTGGCGAATGAGCTGGAAATCATGGACGGTAAATTCACTGGTAATGTGATTGGCGATATCGTTGATGCGCAGTACAAAGCCAATACCCTGACACGCCTGGCGCAAGAGTATGAAATCCCGATGGCGCAGACGGTGGCGATCGGCGATGGTGCCAACGATCTGCCGATGATCAAAACGGCAGGTCTGGGGATCGCCTACCATGCAAAACCGAAAGTGAATGAAAAGACGGAGATCACTATCCGTCACGCTGATCTGATGGGCGTGTTCTGCATTCTCTCCGGCAGCATGAACCAGAAATAATTTTGATGTCGGATGACGGCTGCGCCATCCGACAAAAGCATTAACAAAAGAGGTTAAACGTGGCAAAAGCTCCAAAACGCGCCTTTGTTTGTAATGAATGTGGGGCCGATTACCCGCGCTGGCAGGGTCAATGTAGCGCTTGTCAGGCCTGGAACACCATTACCGAGGTACGTCTTGCGGCGTCGCCTACGGTGGCGCGTAACGAGCGGCTCAGCGGCTATGCCGGGAATGCGGGTGTCGCAAAGGTGCAGAAGCTGTCTGATATTAGCCTCGAGGAGTTGCCGCGTTTTTCTACCGGTTTTAAAGAATTCGATCGCGTACTGGGCGGCGGTGTGGTGCCGGGTAGCGCCATTCTGATTGGCGGTAACCCCGGAGCAGGGAAGTCGACGCTGCTGCTACAAACGTTGTGCAAACTTGCCGAGCAGATGAAAACCTTGTACGTCACAGGGGAAGAATCTTTGCAGCAGGTTGCGATGCGCGCACACCGACTGGGTCTTCCGACGGCGAATCTGAACATGCTGTCGGAAACCAGCATTGAGCAAATTTGCCTGATTGCAGAAGAAGAACAGCCGAGGCTGATGGTTATCGACTCCATTCAGGTGATGCATATGGCGGATATTCAGTCTTCGCCAGGCAGTGTGGCGCAGGTACGGGAAACCGCCGCTTACCTGACGCGCTTTGCTAAAACGCGTGGTGTGGCGATTGTTATGGTCGGCCATGTCACCAAAGACGGGTCGCTGGCCGGGCCAAAGGTGTTGGAGCACTGTATTGACTGCTCGGTGCTGCTCGACGGTGATGCCGACTCCCGTTTTCGTACCCTGCGTAGCCATAAGAACCGTTTTGGTGCGGTGAATGAGCTGGGTGTCTTCGCGATGACCGAACAGGGACTGCGCGAAGTCAGCAACCCTTCTGCTATCTTTTTAAGTCGCGGTGATGAAGTTACCTCCGGCAGCTCAGTAATGGTGGTCTGGGAAGGGACACGTCCATTACTGGTAGAGATTCAGGCGCTGGTCGATCACTCCATGATGTCGAATCCACGTCGCGTGGCGGTTGGGCTGGAACAAAACCGTCTGGCGATTCTGCTGGCAGTACTGCACCGTCACGGTGGTTTGCAGATGGCGGATCAGGACGTGTTCGTCAATGTGGTGGGTGGCGTAAAAGTCACTGAAACCAGTGCCGATCTGGCGCTGCTGCTGGCGATGGTTTCCAGCTTACGCGACAGACCGCTACCGCAGGATTTAGTCGTCTTTGGTGAAGTGGGGCTGGCAGGCGAAATCCGCCCGGTGCCCAGCGGTCAGGAACGTATTTCGGAAGCGGCGAAGCACGGCTTCCGCCGGGCGATTGTGCCTGCCGCCAACGTACCGAAAAAAGTACCGGAAGGAATGCAGGTTTTTGGCGTTAAAAAGCTTGCAGATGCGCTAAGCGTGTTTGACGACTTATAATCCTCTGTATGCAGTGATGTTGTATAATTTGCCGGATGGTGACGCAATGCGTCTTATCCGGCCTACGGATTGATGTTGTAGGCCTGATAAGCGAAGCGCCATCAGGCAGTGTTACGCGATTTTTCCAGCAGGAGGCTCTTGTGTCATCGTTCGACTATCTCAAAACCGCCATAAAGCAAAAGGGCTGTACCCTGCAACAGGTGGCGGATGCCAGTGGCATGACCAAGGGATATTTAAGCCAACTGCTGAATGCCAAAATCAAAAGCCCCAGCGCGCAAAAACTGGAGGCGCTGCACCGTTTTTTGGGGCTTGAGTTTCCCCGTCAGCAGAAAAACATCGGTGTGGTATTTGGCAAGTTTTATCCGCTGCATACCGGTCATATCTATCTTATTCAGCGCGCCTGTAGTCAGGTAGATGAACTGCATATCATCATGGGCTATGACGATACACGCGACCGCAGCCTGTTTGAAGACAGTGCCATGTCACAACAGCCAACGGTCTCCGATCGTCTGCGCTGGCTGTTGCAGACCTTCAAATATCAGAAAAACATCCGTATCCATGCCTTCAATGAGGAAGGCATGGAGCCTTATCCGCACGGTTGGGATGTCTGGAGCAATGGCATCAAAACGTTTATGCAGGAGAAGGGGATTCAGCCTAACTGGATTTACACCTCTGAAGAATCTGATGCCCCGCAATATCTTGAACATCTGGGCATTGAAACGGTACTGGTTGATCCCAAACGGACATTTATGAGCATCAGCGGCGGGCAAATTCGAGAAAACCCATTCCGCTACTGGGAATATATCCCGACTGAAGTGAAACCGTTTTTCGTGCGCACCGTGGCGATCCTCGGTGGAGAGTCGAGCGGCAAATCGACGCTGGTGAATAAGCTTGCCAATATCTTCAACACCACCAGTGCGTGGGAATATGGCCGTGATTACGTCTTTTCCCATTTGGGGGGCGACGAGATGGCGTTGCAATACTCGGACTACGACAAGATTGCGCTGGGACAGGCACAGTACATTGATTTCGCAGTGAAATATGCCAATAAAGTGGCATTTATCGACACTGACTTTGTGACCACTCAGGCATTCTGTAAAAAGTACGAAGGGCGTGAGCATCCGTTTGTGCAGGCATTGATTGACGAATACCGCTTTGACCTGGTGATCCTGCTGGAAAACAATACTCCGTGGGTGGCGGATGGATTACGCAGCCTTGGGAGTTCGGTTGACCGTAAGGCATTTCAGTCTCTGCTGGTGGAGATGCTACAGGAAAACAATATCGATTTTGTCCACGTGGAAGAGCCTGACTATGATGGCCGGTTCCTGCGCTGCGTGGAGCTGGTGAAAGAACTGATGGGTGAGCAGAGGTAGGTTTTAATGCCGGATGCGCTGCGCTTATCCGGCCTACAAGTCGCACTAACCTCATAGGCAGGATGACCTGCGCGTATTCGGCTTACAAGTCGTACTTATCTCGTAGGTGGGGTGGCGCTGCGCTTATTCGGCTTACAAGTCGCACTAACCTCGTAGGCGGGGGGGGCGTGCTTATCCGGCCTACAAGTCGCACCAACCTCATAGGCAGGATGACCTGCGCGTATTCGGCTTACAAATCGTACTAATCCCGTAGGCCGGATAAGGCGGAACGCCGCCATCCGGCGCTTAACGGTAATTACTTAGAAATACGCTTATACTTAATACGCTTCGGCTCCAGCGCATCAGCGCCCAGCGTGCGTTTTTTGTACTCTTCGTATTCGGTAAAGTTACCTTCAAAGAACTCGACTTTACCTTCATCCTGGTAATCCAGAATGTGGGTGGCGATACGGTCAAGGAACCAACGGTCGTGCGAGATAACCATCGCACAGCCTGGGAATTCCAGCAGGGCGTTTTCCAGCGCGCGCAGGGTTTCGATATCCAGGTCGTTTGTCGGTTCATCGAGCAGCAGCATATTACCGCCAACCTGCAGCAGTTTCGCCAGGTGCAGACGACCACGCTCACCGCCGGACAGTTCGCCTACGCGTTTACCCTGATCAACACCTTTAAAGTTGAAGCGGCCTACGTAGGCACGGCTTGGCATTTCGGTGTTGCCGATACGCATAATATCCAGCCCGCCGGAGACTTCTTCCCACACGGTTTTGCTGTTGTCCATGGCATCACGGAACTGGTCAACAGACGCCAGCTTCACGGTTTCACCCAGTTCAATGGTGCCGCTGTCAGGCTGTTCCTGACCGGACATCATGCGGAACAGGGTGGATTTACCTGCACCGTTCGGACCGATGATACCGACAATTGCCCCTTTTGGTACTGAGAAGCTCAAATCGTCAATCAGTACGCGATCGCCGTAGGATTTACGCAGATTGGTCACTTCAACGACTTTATCGCCCAGGCGTGGTCCTGGTGGAATAAACAGTTCGTTGGTTTCGTTACGTTTCTGGTATTCGGTATTGTTGAGTTCTTCAAAGCGCGCCAGACGGGCTTTGCCCTTAGACTGACGGCCTTTAGCACCCTGACGTACCCACTCCAGCTCTTTCTCAATGGATTTACGACGCGCAGCTTCCTGAGAGGCTTCCTGAGCCAGACGCTGATCTTTTTGTTCCAGCCATGAGGAGTAGTTACCTTCCCACGGAATACCTTCACCACGGTCAAGCTCCAGAATCCATCCGGCAACATTATCAAGGAAGTAACGGTCGTGGGTAATCGCCACAACGGTCCCTTCAAAGTCGTGCAGGAAGCGTTCCAGCCACGCGACGGATTCGGCATCCAGGTGGTTCGTCGGTTCGTCGAGCAGCAGCATGTCTGGTTTTTCCAGCAGCAGGCGGCACAGTGCGACGCGGCGACGTTCACCACCGGAGAGCTTCTCAATTTTGGCATCCCAGTCCGGCAGACGCAGGGCATCGGCGGCACGTTCGAGCTGCACATTCAGATTATGACCGTCATGCGCCTGAATAATCTCTTCAAACTTGCCCTGTTGCGCAGCAAGTTTATCGAAATCTGCGTCTGGTTCTGCGTATTTCGCATACACTTCATCCAGGCCTTTCAGTGCGTTAACCACTTCGGCAACCGCTTCTTCAACGGATTCTCGAACAGTGTGTTCCGGGTTCAGCTTCGGTTCCTGTGGCAGGTAACCGATCTTGATACCCGGCTGCGGACGTGCTTCACCTTCGATATCGGTATCAATGCCGGCCATGATACGCAGCAGGGTAGATTTACCCGCACCGTTCAGACCGAGCACCCCGATTTTTGCGCCTGGGAAGAAGCTCAGAGAGATGTTTTTAAGAATATGACGTTTCGGCGGAACGACTTTGCCGACACGATGCATGGTATAAACGAATTGGGCCACGTTGGACTCGCCTCTATGTTTATCCCGTCATACTTCAAGCCGCAGATGCGTTGGCTGTGTGCGTTCACCCCAGTCACGTACTTTTGTACGCTCAGGGGATTCACTCCCTCGCCGCCTTGCTGCAACTTGAATTATTTAGGGCTAATTATTGGTAAATAGTTATCAAAGGCGAAGTGTAGCCTTTTTCATTGCCCAATCCCAGCCAGCAGATCTCACTCGCAACAAAAGTAAAAAAGTGTCCGTGACGTGGCACATTCTGCAATGTCTGGTTAGCATGAACTAATTAAGCGGCATGATGCTGCACAGACGTAAACGACAAGAGGAAGAGCTTGTGGACAAAGCCAAACAATTTACCTGGCGCCTGCTGGCTGCCAGCGTATGTCTGCTGACGGTCAGTCAAGTGGCGCGAGCCGATTCCCTGGATGAGCAGCGCAATCGCTATGCGCAAATTAAGCAGGCCTGGGATAACCGACAAATGGACGTCGTAGAGCAGATGATGCCCGGCCTGAAGAACTATCCTCTGTACCCCTATCTGGAATATCGCCAGATCACTGACGACTTGATGAATCAGCCTACCATCACCGTAACGAACTTTGTGCGCGCTAACCCGACGCTCCCACCGGCACGTACTCTGCAATCGCGTTTTGTGAACGAACTGGCGCGCCGCGAAGACTGGCGCGGGCTGCTGGCATTTAGCCCGGATAAGCCTGGCACTACTGAGGCGCAATGTAACTACTACTATGCGAAATGGAGCACCGGGCAAACCGAAGAGGCCTGGCAGGGCGCAAAAGAGTTGTGGTTAACCGGCAAAAGCCAGCCGAATGCGTGTGACAAATTATTCGGCGTATGGCGCGCTTCCGGCACTCAGGACCCGCTGGCGTATCTGGAACGTATCCGTCTGGCGATGAAGGCGGGGAATACCGGACTGGTGACTGCGCTGGCCGGACAGATGCCAGCACAGTATCAGACAATCGCGCAGGCAATCATCGCGCTGGCGAACGATCCTAATTCGGTGATGACCTTTGCGCGCACAACCGGTGCAACAGATTTTACGCGGCAGATGGCGGCGGTGGCTTTTGCCAGCGTAGCCCGTCAGGATGCGGAAAATGCGCGTTTGATGATCCCTTCATTGGCGCAAGCACAACAGCTTAATGACGATCAAATTCAGGAGCTGCGTGATATCGTTGCCTGGCGCCTGATGGGCAATGATGTGACCGATGAGCAGGCGAAATGGCGCGATGATGCGATTATGCGCTCACAATCCACCACGCTTGTGGAACGTCGTGTGCGCATGGCGCTGGGGACCGGGGACCGTCGCGGGCTGAACACCTGGCTGGCGCGCCTGCCGATGGAGGCGAAAGAAAAAGATGAGTGGCGTTACTGGCAGGCGGATCTGCTGCTGGAGCGGGGACGCAATGATGAAGCGAAAGAGATCCTGCATCAGCTCATGCAGCAGCGCGGTTTCTACCCGATGGTGGCCGCGCAAAGGCTGGGAGAAGAGTACGCGTTGAAAGTGGATAAAGCGCCAGCGAATGTTGACTCTGCCCTGACTCAGGGGCCGGAAATGGCACGTGTTCGTGAACTGATGTACTGGAACCTGGACAATACCGCACGCAGTGAGTGGGCGAATCTGGTTACCAGTCGCACGAAGTCTGAACAGGCACAATTGGCGCGTTATGCGTTTAATAACCACTGGTGGGATCTGAGCGTGCAGGCGACGATCGCCGGTAAGCTGTGGGATCATCTGGAAGAGCGCTTCCCGTTGGCTTACCAGGATCTGTTTACCCGCTACACCCGCGGAAAAGATATTCCACAGAGTTATGCGATGGCCATTGCACGTCAGGAAAGCGCCTGGAACCCGAAAGTAAAATCGCCGGTAGGTGCCAGTGGGCTGATGCAGATTATGCCGGGCACGGCGACGCATACGGTGAAAATGTTCTCGATTCCAGGTTACAGCAACCCAAATCAGTTGTTAGATCCTGATACCAATATCAACATCGGTACTAGCTATTTGCAGTACGTGTACCAGCAATTTGGCAACAACCGTATCTTTTCTTCTGCGGCGTATAACGCCGGCCCGGGACGCGTTCGTACCTGGCTTGGCAATAGCGCAGGTCGTATTGATGCCGTGGCGTTTGTCGAAAGTATTCCGTTCTCGGAAACGCGAGGATATGTGAAGAACGTGCTGGCATACGATGCTTACTACCGTTATTTCCTCGGGGATAAACCGACGTTGATGAGCGACGCAGAATGGCAACGTCGTTACTGATCGCGTTGAGTGTGTTATGCTATCGTACTCGTTAAAGAGTACAAAAGGGGGAAGCAAGCACGCTTCCCCCCGCAACGATGGCGACATTTTATGACCCAGCAATCACCCTATTCAGCAGCGATGGCAGAACAGCGTCACCAGGAGTGGTTACGTTTTGTCGACCTGCTTAAACAGGCTTACGAGCAAGATTTACATCAGCCACTGCTCAATTTGATGTTAACGCCGGATGAGCGCGAAGCGCTGGGAACGCGCGTGCGCATCATTGAAGAGTTGTTGCGTGGTGAGATGAGCCAGCGCGAGCTAAAAAACGAACTTGGGGCCGGGATTGCCACCATTACGCGTGGTTCCAACAGTCTCAAGTCGGCACCCGTAGAGTTACGCCAGTGGCTGGAGCAGGTGTTGCTCAAAAACGGCTGATTCGTCGTAGGCCGGATAAGGCGAAGCCGCCATCCGGCAACATTGCAGCGAAATACCTGATGGCGCTGTGCGTATCAGGCCTACAACATAGCGCAAATAATTACCGATACACCGCGTTATGAAATGGGCTTAACGCCAGAATCACCGCCTGGTGATAGACGCTCGAACGTGTCAGTTTGCCCGCGGTAAAGACGCCAATTGCGCCCTCCTTACGGCCAATCTCATCAATACCCGTGTAATCCGACATCACCGGACCGAGCGCTTCACCCAGGCGTACTCTGTCGAGAATGACGGCAGGCAATGGCAGCGTAGCAGAACGGGCTTCGCCACGCTGGATACCGTTATCAATTACCACCCAACTGAAAGTGGCGTCATCGTCAATTCCCGCTTCAATAGCGACCCAGAAATCAGCCTGCGGGTGCAGGCGGCGCGCGTTATCAACGCGATTTCGTGCGCCAGTGCGCGTTTCCTGGTTTCCAAAAGGCTGTTCCGGCACGCCACTCTCGACGGCGATGGGTTCAATATGGCAGGATCCTTCCCCGAAAATCTCTTCAAATGCCCGCAGAATTGCCTGAATTTTGGCAGGATTGGTGGTCGCAGAGATAACCTTGTGCATAATTAAGCTCAGTTTGAAAATTCATCGCAGAGTCTACTCAAAGTACGACGAGTATATAACGGAAAAAAAGCATGTTACAGGTATACCTTGTTCGCCATGGTGAAACGCAGTGGAACGCCGAGCGACGTATTCAAGGCCAGTCAGACAGCCCACTGACCGCTAAAGGTGAGCAGCAAGCCATGCAGGTTGGTGAACGCGCCCGCTCGTTTGGCATTACGCACGTTATCAGTAGCGATTTAGGTCGTACACGACGCACTGCAGAAATTATCGCTCAGGCGTGTGGCTGTGAGATCACTTATGATGCGCGCCTGCGTGAACTCAATATGGGCGTGCTGGAAAAACGCCATATCGATACACTGACCCCGGAAGAAGAGGGCTGGCGTCGTCAGTTGGTGAACGGTACGGTGGATGGTCGTATTCCGGAAGGGGAATCGATGCAGGAACTGAGCGATCGTGTCAACGCGGCGCTGGCATCCTGCCTGGAACTGCCGCCGGGGAGTCGTCCATTGCTGGTGAGCCATGGTATTGCGCTGGGCTGCCTGGTGAGTACTATTCTGGGATTGCCTGCATGGGCTGAGCGTCGTTTGCGTCTGCGCAACTGCTCTATTTCTCGCGTCGATTACCAGGAAAGTTTATGGCTGGCACCGGGCTGGGTGGTTGAAACGGCAGGGGACATCTCGCATCTGGATGCCCCTGCGTTGGATGAACTACAGCGTTAACGGCGGATAGGAATCAGGAATTCGCAGCGCAGGTTAATAGGGCGATCTCCCGCTTTGGCATCTTCTGCCGGGTAGTATCGCTCTATATCCTGCCCTTTACGGCGAGTCAGGTTCAGCATTGGCATGCAGGTGCCGTACACCGTCAGGATAAACTCCTGCACGCCCGTCCCCAGACCCTCATAGGTAAACATCACATACTCGCCGCCCTGTAACAGGATGGGTTGCGCCGACTGCACGTATCCGTTGGCCTGCTCTGGTGTGAGCGCGGTGGTATAAAACACTTCCTGTTCGTCATCTTTCTCAATGCTGGGACGCGTTTCATTGAGTCCGTACAGAACCTGCGGGATCGCAGGAGCCTGAGCAAGGAAGTCGCGCCAGAACTGGATCCGCATTTCATGACGGAAATCTGAAATCTGCTCAAGCGAGCAGGAATAACTCTGCGTGGTACCCAGCAGTGGTGTATCTTCCAGCGTGACGAATTCATGTGCTGGCATGGCAAATTCCCCGAGGCGCATCGGAGGGCGAATACCGAAAGCGCTCCATTCCGGTGAACGACGATACAGCGCAGGTGTCTGGGAAAATTGCTTTTTGAACGCGCGGGTAAACGTCTGTTGAGAATCGAAGCGATACTGTAGGGCGATGTCCAGTATTGGACGCGCAGTCAGGCGTAGCGCCACTGCGGACTTCGATAAACGACGAGCACGGATATAGGCGCCAATAGCGTGGCCCGTCACGTCCTTGAACATTCTCTGCAGATGCCACTTGGAATAGCCTGCTTTTGCCGCCACATTGTCAAGCGACAAAGGCTGATCCAGATGGCCTTCCAGCCAGATTAAGAGGTCGCGAATAATGCCAGCCTGATCCATAAAATATCCTCATCCTTTCAACAACGAGTACCTGACGTCAGGTATGAGGATAATAGCATTTTTTGCTGTTTTAGCATTCAGTGTTTTTTTTGCTCATAAGTGCTTTTTTCGCACATACGAAAGCGTGATTATTGTAATCCTGTGATCTGTATACGTTTTATCTTAGAATGTCTAATAATTACACAGAGTAACATTTAAGAATGGTAACAATATGAAATATAAGAGCTTAGTCATTTCCTCAATTCTGCTGATGATGGCGCAGGTTGCCCATGCGGAGCAGATTGGATCTGTCGATACCGTGTTCAAAATGTTTGGACCGGATCATAAAATTGTGGTCGAGGCATTTGATGATCCTGATGTCACTAATGTGACCTGCTACGTTAGCCGCGCCAAAACGGGTGGCATTAAAGGTGGGCTCGGTTTGGCTGAAGATACTTCCGACGCGGCTATCTCCTGTCAGCAAGTGGGGCCGGTGGAGCTG
Source organism: Citrobacter sp. Igbk 17 (assembly GCF_028069775.1). Lineage (NCBI taxonomy): Bacteria > Pseudomonadati > Pseudomonadota > Gammaproteobacteria > Enterobacterales > Enterobacteriaceae > Citrobacter > Citrobacter sp. Igbk 17. The sequence continues at coordinate 53,091 of NZ_JANEWI010000025.1, forward strand.
AGCGACAGAATTAAAAACGGCAAAGCCCAGGGCGAGGTGGTCTTTAAGAAACGTACGTCTCTGGTGTTTAAATCCTTACAGGTCGTGCGTTTTTATGATGCGAAACGCAACACGCTGGCCTATCTGGCCTATTCAGATAAGGTGGTTGATGGATCGCCCAAAAATGCTATCAGTGCGGTACCCATCATGCCGTGGCAGCGATAACAGGTAGGCAAAATGCAACAGGCGCTGATCTGGTTGGTTGAGGACGAGCAGGGGATTGCGGATACGCTTATCTACATGCTGCAGCAGGAAGGTTTTAGCGTTGAAGCCTTTGAGCGTGGATTGCCCGTGCTGGAAAAATCACGCCAAAGATGTCCGGATGCGATCATTCTGGATGTCGGACTCCCGGATATCAGCGGCTTTGAACTGTGCCGGCGATTACTGGAACGTCACCCGGCATTGCCAATCCTCTTTCTGACTGCGCGTAGCGATGAAGTCGATCGCCTGCTGGGGCTGGAAATCGGTGCGGATGATTATGTGGCGAAACCCTTCTCTCCGCGTGAGGTGTGCGCCCGCGTGCGTACGTTGCTGCGACGGGTGAAAAAATTCTCCACGCCTTCACCGGCGACGCGGTGCGGTGATTTTGAACTCAATGAGCTTGCCGCACAGATTACCTGGTTTGGTATGCCGTTAAATCTGACACGCTATGAATTCTTGTTGCTGAAAACATTACTGCTGTCGCCGGGACGCGTCTACTCACGCCAACAGTTAATGGATTTAGTCTGGGCCGATGCCCAGGATACTTTTGACCGAACGGTAGACACGCACATTAAAACGCTGCGTGCCAAACTGCGGGCCATCAACCCGGAGCTCTCGCCGATTAATACACATCGTGGTATGGGATACAGCCTGAGGAGCACCTGATGCGCATTGGCATGCGTTTGCTGCTGGGCTACTTTCTGATTGTCGCCGTTGCCGCCTGGTTCGTTCTGTCCATCTTTGTACAGGAGATTAAGCCCGGCGTTCGTCGTGCGACGGAAGGTACGTTGATTGATACCGCTACGCTGCTGGCCGCGCTGGCGCGTGATGATTTGCTTTCTGGCTCTCCCTCCCACGGCAGGTTGGCGCAGGCATTTTCGCAACTGCATGATCGTCCTTTTCGCGCCAATATCAGTGGTATTAACAAAGTGCGCAATGAGTATCACGTCTACATGACGGACGCGCAGGGCAAGGTGGTGTTTGATTCCGCCAACAAAGCCGTAGGCGAAGATTATTCTCGCTGGAACGACGTATGGTTAACGCTGCGTGGGCAGTATGGCGCACGAAGTACGCCACAGAACCCGGCCGATCCGGAAAGTTCGGTGATGTATGTTGCCGCACCGATTGTTGACCGCGGACGTATTATTGGTGTGCTCAGTGTCGGCAAACCAAATGCGGCAATGGCTCCTGTTATTCAGCGTAGCGAGCGGCGAATACTGTGGGCCAGCGCCGTGTTACTGGGGATCGCCTTAATGATTGGCGCAGGAATGGTATGGTGGATAAACCGGTCTATCGCGCGGCTGGCACGCTATGCTGATTCTGTCACTGAGAATCGCCCCGTTGCGCTTCCGGATCTTGGTAGCAGTGAGCTACGCAAGCTGGCGCAGGCGCTGGAAAGTATGCGCCTGAAGCTGGAGGGCAAGAATTACATTGAGCAGTACGTCTATGCGTTGACGCATGAGCTCAAAAGCCCGCTGGCGGCGATTCGCGGCGCGGCAGAAATCTTGCGCGAAGGCCCGCCGCCCGGTGTGGTCGTGCGATTTACCGATAATATTTTGACGCAGAATGCGCGCATGCAGGTGCTGGTCGAAACGCTGTTACGCCAGGCCAGACTGGAGAACCGGCAGGATATTACGTTGACGCCGGTGGTAGTAGATACTCTATTTTCCCAGCTCAAAGAGGTGCGTAGCGTGCAACTGGCCGCAAAAAACATCACGCTTACCGTCGTACCTTCATCGCTGACGGTTGACGCCGATGCCGCACTGCTGGAGCAGGCGTTGGGTAATCTGCTGGATAACGCCATCGATTTTACGCCGGAGAACGGGACAATTGTATTGAGCGCGCATTCGCAGGAGGACCGCGTCACAATACAGGTCAGTGATAACGGCAGTGGCATACCTGACTTTGCGTTGCCGCGTATTTTTGAGCGTTTCTATTCGCTGCCCCGCGAGAATGGGCATAAAAGCAGTGGGCTGGGGCTGGCGTTTGTCAGTGAGGTTGCGCGATTGCATCGTGGTGACGTGGCGTTGTGCAACCGGTCAGAAGGCGGGGTGCAGGCCTCGTTTACACTTCACCGTCACTTCACATAACTTCAAATTCCCCGCACATAGCTGTTCTACCTTGCTGACATCGCAAAGGAGAACGCTATGTTTAAATCACCCCTGTTTTGGAAAATAGTCACCTTAGGTGGCGCTATGCTGCTGCTGTTAATTCCACTGACGATGGTCAGGCAGATAATTGTTGAGCGGTCAGACTATCGTAGTGAGGTAGAAGATGCTATCCGACAGAGCACCAGCGGACCGCAAAAGGTGGTAGGTCCGCTGATTGCCGTCCCGGTGACGGAACTGTATACCGAGCTGGAAGGTGACAAACAGATCCAGCGAAAGCGTAGCTACATCCACTTCTGGTTGCCGGAATCGCTGGTTGTTGAGGGTAACCAGAATGTTGAAGCGCGTAAGATAGGTATTTATGAAGGACAGGTCTGGCACAACGATTTGTCGGTGAAGGCCGAGTTTAATGCTGAACGCCTCAGTGAACTAAACCATCCCAATATCACCATCGGCACACCTTTTGTGGTGGTTGGGGTGGGCGATGCGCGCGGTATTGGCGTCGTGAAGGCTTCGCAGATTAATGGAATATCGCTGGCGGTCGAACCTGGTACAGGATTGGATGGTCGTGCTCAGGGGATCCACATTCCGCTACCGGACGCCGGCTGGGCGGAAAAAAGTCTCAGTGTCGTGTTGTCGCTTAATCTAAGTGGAACAGGTGATTTTTCCGTTGTCCCGGTTGGGCGTAATAGCGAAATGACCGTGACCAGCAACTGGCCACATCCTAATTTCCTCGGTGATTTTCTTCCGGCTAAGCGTGAAGTCAGTGAGTCAGGATTTAAGGCGCAATGGCAAAGTAGCTGGTTCGCGAATAATCTGGGGGAGCGCTTTGGCGATGAGAAGATTGGCTGGCAGGGTATGCCCGCATTTAGCGTCGCTGTGGCTACGCCTGCGGATCAGTATCAATTGACAGACAGAGCGACAAAGTATGCCATTTTATTGATTACACTAACTTTTATGTCTTTCTTTGTGCTCGAAAGTATGACCAGCCTTCGACTGCACCCGATGCAATATCTGTTGGTGGGATTATCTCTGGTGATGTTCTATTTGCTGTTGTTGGCGCTGTCGGAGCATGTTGGTTTTACTGCCGCATGGATTGTCGCCAGCCTGGTTGGCGCGCTGATGAACGGCGTGTATTTACAGGCGATACTACAGGGATGGCGTAACAGTCTGTTTTTTACCGCAGCATTGCTGGGACTGGATGGCGTGATGTGGGCACTGTTGCGTTCGCAGGATAGCGCTTTATTGCTGGGAACGGGTGTACTGTTACTGGCGCTTTGTGGGGTCATGTTCCTGACGCGTCATCTTGACTGGCACGCACTTGCACAGCCAAAGCCCAAAACGGAGAACGCAACTGAGGACGATGAATTACGGCTGTGGAAATAGGGGTGTAGTGAAATGAAAAACGGCGCATAAAGCGCCGTTTTTATACCAGTCAGGATGATATTAATCCTGCAGGTCGCCGCAGAAACGGTAGCCTTCACCGTGAATGGTAGCGATGATTTCTGGTGTATCCGGCGTGGATTCGAAGTGCTTACGAATACGGCGGATTGTTACGTCAACGGTACGGTCATGCGGCTTCAGTTCGCGACCGGTCATTTTTTTCAACAGTTCTGCGCGAGACTGGATCTTGCCCGGATTCTCACAGAAGTGAAGCATGGCACGGAATTCGCTACGTGGCAGTTTATACTGCTCGCCGTCAGGGCCAATCAGAGAGCGGCTGTTGATGTCCAGCTCCCAACCATTGAACTTGTAGCTTTCGACGCTACGACGCTCTTCGCTCACTGTGCCCAGATTCATGGTACGGGACAGCAGGTTACGAGCACGGATAGTCAGTTCGCGTGGGTTAAACGGCTTGGTGATGTAATCGTCAGCGCCGATTTCGAGGCCGAGAATTTTATCGACTTCGTTATCACGGCCCGTCAGGAACATCAGTGCAACGTTAGCTTGTTCGCGGAGTTCACGCGCTAACAGAAGACCATTTTTACCTGGCAGATTGATATCCATAATCACAAGGTTGATGTCATATTCAGAGAGGATCTGATGCATTTCCGCGCCATCTGTCGCCTCGAATACATCATAGCCTTCCGCTTCGAAAATGCTTTTCAACGTGTTACGTGTTACTAACTCGTCTTCAACGATAAGAATGTGCGGGGTCTGCATGTTTGCTACCTAAATTGCCAACTAAATCGAAACAGGAAGTACAAAAGTCCCTGACCTGCCTGATGCATGTCGTAAATTAACATGATCGGCGTAACATGACTAAAGTACGTAATTGCGTTCTTGATGCACTTTCCATCAACGTCAACAACATCATTAGCTTGGTCGTGGGCACTTTCCCTCTGGACCCGACAGTGTCAAAAACGGCTGTCATCCTAACCATTTTAACAGCAACATAACAGGCTAAGACGTACCGGACACCCAATAAAACTACGCTTCGTTGACATATATCAAGTTCAATTGTAGCACGTTAACAGTTTGATGAAATCAACGTATCTAAATGATAGCTTTCATCACAAAATTGCAATATTACAACTAGTTGCACGCGCTAATTAATAAATGTAATGAATCCAATCTATGAGAACCATTCTAAATTAAATTATCATGGATAAACAGAAGGATATGCAACTTCTGTTAACATAAAAAGCAATAGTGCAGGCAGGAAATAGTTTAGCATTTTTTACTGAATGTGAAATGCTTTTTCAGTGATTCCTGTTAAAAATATGTAAATTCGCGCTGCGTAATATGTTGATGCACATCACATAATTATCTGCAGGCCGGTCAAAAAGAGTATCAAAATGCGTTTAACAATTATTCTGGTTGCTCCAGCCAGAGCCGAAAATATTGGCGCGGCAGCGCGTGCTATGAAAACCATGGGATTCACGCAATTGCGGATCGTTGATAGCGAGGCTCATCTGGAGCCTGCGACGCGATGGGTGGCACATGGTTCAGGTGACATTATTGATAATATTAACGTTTTTCCAACGTTAGCCGATGCGTTGCACGACGTTGATTTTACCATCGCCACCACGGCTCGTAGCCGCGCGAAGTTCCATTATTACGCCACTCCGGTCGAGCTGGTTCCCTTGTTGCAGGAAAAATCAACGTGGATGGATCACGCCGCGTTGGTGTTCGGCCGTGAAGATTCGGGGCTGACAAATGAAGAATTAGCGCTAGCGGATGTGCTAACCGGCGTGCCGATGGTGGCTGACTACCCTTCACTGAATTTGGGTCAGGCGGTGATGGTGTATTGCTATCAATTAGCAGGTTTAATACAACAACCGGCAAAAAATATTGAGGTGACGGATGAGCTTCAGTTGCAGGCGTTACGTGCCCGGGTTTTGCAATTATTAGCCACGCTGGACGTTGCGGATGATATCAAGCTCACGGATTGGCTACAGCAGCGGATGGGGTTGTTAGGACAGCGAGATACAGCAATGTTGCACCGTTTTTTACATGATATTGAAAAAAATATTACAAAATAAAATGTCTTCTTTGTTTTGTTTTTTAGCGTTTGATTCTGACTTCAAGTGGGGTGCGCATGCTGTATTGGTTGAAAATAAAAGGGCAAGCAGTCGCTCGTGAACAAGTTTCGGAATGTGATCAATTTAAAAATTTATTGACTTAGGTCAGCAGATACTTTAACCCTAAAAGAATACAAGACAGACAGATTACCCGTCATACTTCGAGTTGCATGTGCGTTGGCTGCATTCGCTTACCTCAGTCACATAGTTTTCTATGCTCCTGAGGGTTCGCTCACTTGCCGCCTTCCTGCAACGCGAATTATTTAGGGTACATAATTACAGAGCACACAACATCATGAAACGCATCAGCATCACCATTACAACAACCATCACCATTACCACAGGTAACGGTGCGGGCTGACGCGTACAGGAAACACAAGAAAAAGCCCGCACCTAAACAGTGCGGGCTTTTTTTTCGACCAAAGGCAACGAGGTAAACCATGCGAGTGTTGAAGTTCGGCGGTACATCAGTGGCAAATGCAGAGCGCTTTCTGCGAGTTGCCGATATTCTGGAAAGCAATGCCAGGCAGGGGCAGGTCGCGACTGTTCTTTCTGCCCCCGCAAAAATTACGAACCATCTGGTGGCGATGATTGAGAAGACCATCGGTGGTCAGGACGCTTTAGCCAATATCAGTGACGCCGAACGTATTTTCTCAGAGCTTTTGGTTGGCCTCGCCGCCGCGCAGCCGGGCTTCCCGCTGACGCAGCTTAAAGCCTTCGTTGAACAAGAATTTGCCCAAATTAAACATGTCCTGCACGGTATCAGCCTGCTGGGACAGTGCCCGGACAGCATTAACGCTGCGCTTATTTGCCGTGGCGAAAAAATGTCGATCGCTATCATGGCAGGCCTGCTGGAAGCGCGTGGGCATCACGTTACCGTTATCGATCCGGTTGAGAAACTACTGGCGGTAGGTCATTACCTCGAATCTACCGTTGATATCACCGAATCTACGCGTCGCATCGCAGCCAGCCGTATTCCAGCAGATCATATGATTTTGATGGCAGGCTTCACTGCCGGGAATGAAAAAGGTGAGCTGGTGGTGTTGGGGCGCAATGGCTCTGACTACTCTGCCGCTGTGCTGGCTGCCTGTTTACGCGCGGACTGTTGTGAGATCTGGACCGATGTTGATGGTGTATATACCTGCGACCCGCGCCAGGTTCCTGATGCCAGGCTGTTAAAGTCGATGTCTTATCAGGAAGCGATGGAGCTTTCTTACTTTGGCGCCAAAGTATTACACCCGCGAACCATTACCCCGATTGCTCAGTTCCAAATCCCTTGCCTGATTAAAAACACCGGAAACCCACAAGCACCAGGTACACTGATCGGTGCCAGCAGCGATGAGGACGATTTGCCGGTAAAAGGTATTTCTAACCTCAATAACATGGCGATGTTCAGCGTGTCGGGACCCGGGATGAAAGGCATGGTAGGCATGGCGGCTCGCGTTTTCGCGGCGATGTCTCGTGCCGGTATCTCAGTGGTGCTGATCACGCAGTCTTCTTCTGAATACAGCATCAGTTTCTGCGTGCCGCAAGGCGACTGCATACGGGCGCAGCGGGCGATGCAGGATGAATTCTACCTTGAGCTGAAAGAAGGGCTGCTGGAGCCACTGGCGGTGACTGAACGCCTGGCGATCATCTCAGTGGTTGGTGACGGCATGCGTACGCTACGCGGTATCTCGGCGAAATTCTTCGCCGCGCTGGCCCGCGCCAACATCAATATCGTGGCCATCGCGCAAGGCTCGTCTGAGCGCTCCATTTCGGTGGTAGTCAATAACGATGACGCAACCACGGGTGTGCGTGTGACCCATCAGATGTTGTTCAATACGGACCAGGTGATCGAAGTCTTTGTTATTGGCGTTGGCGGTGTAGGTTCCGCACTGCTTGAGCAGCTCAAGCGTCAGCAAAGCTGGTTGAAGGGCAAACATATCGATCTGCGTGTGTGCGGTGTGGCGAATTCGAAGGCCTTACTGACGAATGTTCATGGTCTGAACCTGGAAAACTGGCAATCGGAACTGGAGTGCGCGAAAGAGCCTTTCAACCTCGGCCGTTTGATCCGTCTGGTAAAAGAATACCATCTGCTTAACCCGGTGATCGTCGACTGTACGTCAAGCCAGGCGGTGGCAGACCAATATGCCGATTTCCTGCGTGAAGGTTTCCACGTGGTCACCCCGAACAAAAAAGCCAATACCTCGTCGATGGATTACTACCATCAGCTGCGTTTCGCTGCCGCGAAATCCCGGCGTAAATTCCTGTACGACACCAACGTTGGCGCAGGATTACCAGTTATTGAGAACCTGCAAAACCTGCTTAGCGCGGGTGATGAGCTACAACGTTTCTCCGGTATCCTCTCCGGCTCGCTGTCGTTTATTTTCGGCAAGCTTGATGAAGGGATGAGCTTCTCGCAGGCTACCACGCTGGCACGGGAGTTGGGTTACACCGAACCCGATCCGCGTGATGATCTCTCTGGTACGGATGTGGCGCGTAAACTCCTGATTTTGGCGCGTGAAACTGGCCGCGAACTGGAGCTTTCTGACATTGTCATTGAGCCGGTGCTGCCAGAAGCATTTGATGATTCTGGTGATGTTTCCGCGTTTATGACGAATTTGTCGCAACTGGACGATGAGTTTGCCGCTCGCGTCGCGAAAGCCCGTGATGAGGGTAAAGTATTGCGCTATGTTGGCAATATCGAAGAAAACGGCGTTTGCCGGGTGAAAATCGCTGAAGTGGATGGTAACGATCCGCTGTTCAAAGTGAAAAACGGTGAAAACGCGCTGGCGTTCTACAGCCATTACTATCAGCCCTTACCACTGGTGCTGCGCGGATATGGTGCGGGTAATGATGTTACGGCGGCAGGTGTATTTGCCGATCTTCTTCGCACCCTTTCATGGAAGTTAGGAGTCTGACATGGTGAGAGTTTATGCCCCGGCTTCCAGTGCCAATATGAGCGTCGGGTTTGATGTGCTTGGCGCGGCGGTCACCCCCGTAGATGGTTCACTGTTGGGTGATGTGGTCTCGGTTGAGGCGGCTGACCAGTTCAGCCTGAATAACCTGGGGCGCTTTGCGAATAAGCTGCCATCAGCGCCGCGGGAAAATATCGTCTATCAGTGCTGGGAGCGCTTCTGTCAGGAATTGGGTAAAGCCGTTCCGGTTGCGATGACGCTGGAAAAAAATATGCCGATTGGTTCCGGGTTAGGCTCCAGCGCCTGTTCCGTTGTGGCCGCACTGGTGGCGATGAACGAATTTTGTGGTAAACCGCTCAACGATACGCGGCTGTTGGCGATTATGGGCGAACTGGAAGGGCGTATCTCCGGCAGTATTCACTACGATAATGTCGCCCCGTGCTTTTTGGGCGGCATGCAGTTAATGATCGAAGAAAACGGCATTATCAGCCAGCAGGTGCCAGGCTTTGATGAGTGGCTGTGGGTACTGGCGTATCCAGGCATTAAAGTTTCCACGGCGGAAGCGCGGGCGATTTTACCTGCACAGTATCGTCGTCAGGACTGTATTGCCCACGGGCGGCATCTGGCAGGGTTTATTCATGCCTGCTATTCCCGTCAGCCAGGGCTTGCCGCGAAGCTGATGAAAGATGTTATTGCTGAGCCATACCGTACCCGCTTGCTGCCCGGCTTTAGTCAGGCACGTCAGGCGGTAGCGGAAATTGGCGCGCTGGCTAGCGGTATTTCCGGGTCGGGGCCGACGCTGTTCGCCTTATGCGATAAACCGGATACGGCACAGCGCGTAGCAGACTGGCTGGGTAAAAATTACCTGCAAAATCAGGAAGGCTTTGTTCATATTTGCCGGTTGGACACGGCGGGCGCACGGGTACTGGGATAATCAATGAAACTCTATAATCTGAAAGATCACAACGAACAGGTCAGCTTTGCGCAGGCCGTCACGCAAGGGCTTGGCAAGAATCAGGGATTGTTTTTTCCGCACGATCTGCCGGAATTTAATCTGACAGAAGTGGATGAGATGCTGAACCAGGATTTCGTTAGCCGCAGTGCTAAGATCCTTTCCGCATTCATTGGCACAGAGATCCCACAAGAGATCCTGGAAGAACGCGTGCGAGCGGCATTTGCATTTCCGGCACCGGTTGCTCAGGTCGAAGGTGATGTCGGCTGTCTGGAGCTGTTCCATGGTCCGACACTGGCGTTTAAAGACTTTGGCGGGCGCTTTATGGCGCAAATGCTAACGCACATCAGCGGTGACAAACCGGTGACTATCCTGACCGCGACATCCGGAGACACCGGGGCGGCGGTTGCACATGCTTTTTATGGCCTGAAAAATGTGCGTGTGGTGATCCTCTACCCAAATGGTAAGATCAGCCCATTGCAGGAGAAACTGTTCTGTACGCTGGGCGGCAATATTGAAACCGTCGCGATTGATGGTGACTTTGATGCCTGCCAGGCACTGGTGAAACAGGCGTTTGATGATGAAGAGCTGAAGGCGGCTTTGGGTCTGAATTCCGCTAACTCCATCAACATCAGCCGCCTGCTGGCGCAAATCTGCTACTACTTTGAAGCCGTGGCTCAACTGCCGCAGGAAGCGCGTAACCAACTGGTTATTTCTGTTCCCAGCGGTAACTTTGGCGATCTGACTGCGGGTCTGCTGGCGAAATCACTTGGCTTGCCAGTGAAGCGCTTTATTGCGGCTACCAACGTCAACGATACGGTTCCACGTTTTCTTGCCGAAGGCGAGTGGGCACCGAAAGCGACTCAGGCGACCTTATCGAATGCCATGGACGTTAGCCAGCCAAACAACTGGCCGCGTGTGGAGGAACTGTTCCGCCGTAAAATATGGCGCCTGAATGAGTTGGGCTATGCAACTGTGGATGATGCAACTACGCAGGACACCATGCGTGAGCTGCAGCAGAAAGGTTATACCTCAGAACCGCATGCTGCGGTGGCGTATCGTGCACTGCGTGACCAGTTGAATCCGGGCGAATATGGCCTGTTCCTTGGCACCGCACATCCGGCGAAATTTAAAGAAAGCGTTGAACAGATTCTGAATGTCACGCTGGATCTACCAAAAGAGCTGGCTGAACGTGCAGATTTACCGCTGCTCTCTCACCATCTGCCTGCTGATTTTGCTGCGCTGCGTCAGTTAATGATGACCCGCAGTTAATTGTTGTGCCCGGTGACGCTCTGCTTACCGGGCAGACGACACCTGCTATCCTGTAACAGGTAGGCGATACTTGCTAACAATCTGAGTCGGGTTTTACCCGGCTTTTTTTATGGAGAAAATAAGGAGGAAATAGGTAGCAAAAAAGGAGAAATTCCCAATAAATGCGGTAACTTAGAGATTAGGATTGCGGAGAATAATAACTTCTATTCCCTTCACGTAATCTCCTTTTATCGACCCGATAAGGGCAATGATAAAAAGGAGTCACCAATGAAAAAATTCAAACCTGTGCTTCTTGCGCTTTCTATGATGCTGGTTGCTCCCCTTGCCGTGCAGGCGGCTGAAATTACTCTGGTACCGGCAGTTAAATTACAGATTGGCGATCGTGACAGCCGGGGTAACTACTGGGATGGCGGGAACTGGCGCGATCACGGTTGGTGGGGAAAACACTATGAGTGGCGGGATCATCGCTGGCAACCTCACGGACCGCGTCCACAGCCACACAACAATCGCTATGATGATCATCATAACGATCGACATGACGATCGCCGCGACGACCACCGTCCGGGAGCGAACGGGCACCATTAAGTTTGTGCTGTCGGATAAGGTACATCCTTATCCGACATGTGCTGCATTATTGCTCGTGACGCTTAAACACCAGTTCTCCACTCCCTGATGCCTCTTCATCAAAGAAATAGCCGTCGCTGTTAAACGCAGTCAGTTGCTCAGGCTTCGTCAGGCGATGTTGAATAATGTAGCGACTCATCAGGCCGCGGGCTTTTTTGGCATAGAAGCTGATGACTTTGAATTTGCCGTTCTTCTCATCAAGGAATACCGGTTTGATCAGTTCTGCATTCAGCTTTTTCGGCTTCACTGATTTAAAATACTCGTCTGAGGCGAGGTTAATCACCACATTATCACCTTGTGCTTCCAGCGCTTCGTTAAGCTTATCGGTGATAGTATCTCCCCAGAACTGATAGAGGTCTTTACCCTTCGCATTGGCCAGACGAATGCCCATTTCCAGACGGTAGGGTTGCATCAAATCCAGTGGGCGCAGAACGCCATACAGCCCGGACAGCATGCGTAAGTGCTGCTGGGCGAAATCGAAATCCGCTTCGCTGAAGGTTTCTGCCTGCAATCCGGTGTACACGTCACCTTTGAACGCCAGAATAGCCTGACGCGCATTGTCCGGTGTGAAGTCTGGCTGCCAATCATGGAAACGAGTCGCGTTCAGATCCGCCAGCTTATCGCTAATTCCCATCAGCTTGCCGATCTGCGGCGCAGAGAGTTGACGCGCCACGTGGATTAACTGTTGGGAGTGATCCAGCAGTTCAGGCAGCGTATGGCGTGTGGTAGCCAGCGGGCTTTGGTAGTCGAGCGTTTTTGCAGGTGAAATCAGAATCAGCATATCCAGTCCTTGCAGGAGATTTACTGCGACTTTAGCAAAAAAAACGACAGAATTGATCGATGGTTGTGATTGCCGCGCTAACTGCGCGGCGTTTCATCCCAGGTATCCGGTGCAAGCTGTTGTCTGATCTCAGGATAACGGCGCGGATCAAATTCCGGGCGCACACCGAGTTTGCGCTGACGCAGATAGTCGCTGGCAAGGGTATGAACAACCGGGGAGAGCAGTAAAATCGCCGTCAGGTTAGTTATCGCCATACAGGCCATGATGATGTCGGCGAGCTGCCAGACCAGCGGGAAACTGACTAAGGTGCCTGCGATCACGGTACTGACGGTAGCAATGCGCAACAGCCAGATAACCCGGATATTGTCCAGACGTAAAAAGACCAGGTTGTTTTCCGCATAAATGTAGTTGGCCACGATGGAGCTGAAAGCAAACAGAATCACAATAAATGCGACAAACCCAGCCCCCCATTCGCCGGTCAGTGAGACCATGGCCTTCTGCATCAACTGGATGCCTTCCATTGGAATATAGGTTGTGCCATTCCCCGCCAGAAGAATAATCATGGCGCTGGCTGTGCAGATAATTAGCGTATCACCTAATACACCGATCATTTGCACAATGCCTTGCGCCGCGGGATGCGGTGGCCAGGAGGCAGCTGAAGCTGCTGCGTTAGGTGTTGATCCCATTCCCGCTTCATTAGAGAACATACCGCGTTGAAAACCGCTGGCAATGGCCTGACTCAGCGTATAACCGGCCGCGCCGGCAGCAGCTTCCTGCCACCCTAAAGCACTTTTTACTATGTTGACGATGATCTCGGGGATCTGCCCGATATGCCAAAGACAGATAGCAATGCTGCAACCGACCCACAGCAGCGCCATGATCGGCACAAACCATTGCATCAGACGGGCAACACCTTTAATACCGCCAATGATCACCAGGAATGACAGTATCGCCAAAGCGATGCCGGATGCGAGGGGAGGGATGTCGAACGCAAATGCCAATGCGCGGGAGACAGAGTTTGCCTGTACGCTGTTAAAAATCAGGCCGTATGCGATGAGCAAAAAGAGGGCAAAGAGTACGCCCATCCAGCGCATACCCAGACCGCGCGCCATATACCATGCTGGCCCGCCGCGGTACTGCCCCTTGCTATCGCGTTCTTTATACAGTTGCGCGAGTGAGCACTCGGCAAAGGAGGTCGCCATGCCAATGATCGCCGAGACCCACATCCAGAAGACGGCCCCTGCACCACCCGCGGCGATCGCCAGGGCAACCCCGGCGAGGTTTCCGCTGCCAATACGAGCAGCGAGACTGGTACATAATGCTTGAAACGAGGTTAAGCCACCCGGTTGTGGGCTGAGGCTGTTTTTAAGACTTTTGCCAAAATGGCGAATGTAGCGAAACTGAACAAACCCGGTACGCCAGGTGAACCAACATCCTGCGCCAAGCAGGAGGTAGATCATCACCGATCCCCAGAGTATTTCATTAATAAACGAGAAAAAATCAGGCATTAACATCCCTCTTGTTGATGCCGGTACGCGCTAATATTCCCATGTAAGCGCTACCAATTATCGAACAGTATATACCTTGTCAGGAGATTGATTGCGGGAGTTTACCATAACAATGGGTATAACCCTTAATTGCGCATCAGGGGCTTTAAGATGCGTAATCGGGAATGAGCAGTGAGTTGGACAATCCCGGCGGTTGCGCTGAGAGTGCGTCGTGCTATCATCAGGGAAGATCGGTTACATCCCCCTAACAAGCTGTTTAAAGAGAATCGCTATCATGACGGACAAATTGACCTCCCTTCGTCAGTTCACCACAGTAGTGGCCGACACCGGAGACATCGCGGCAATGAAGCTGTATCAGCCTCAGGATGCCACAACTAACCCTTCTCTCATTCTTAACGCAGCGCAGATCCCAGAATACCGCAAGCTGATCGATGACGCTGTGGCATGGGCTAAGCAGCAGAGCGACGATCGTGCTCAGCAGATCGTCGACGCGACGGACAAACTGGCGGTAAATATCGGTCTGGAGATCCTGAAACTGGTCCCGGGTCGTATCTCTACTGAAGTTGATGCTCGCCTGTCCTACGACACCGAGGCGTCTATCGCGAAAGCGAAACGTCTGATCAAACTGTACAACGATGCTGGCATCAGCAACGATCGCATTCTGATCAAACTGGCTTCTACCTGGCAGGGTATCCGTGCTGCAGAGCAGCTGGAAAAAGAAGGTATCAACTGTAACCTGACTCTGCTGTTCTCCTTCGCGCAGGCGCGTGCATGTGCTGAAGCTGGCGTATACCTGATTTCTCCGTTCGTTGGCCGTATTCTTGACTGGTACAAAGCCAATACTGACAAGAAAGAGTACGTACCGGCAGAAGATCCGGGTGTGGTTTCCGTAACGGAAATTTACGAGTACTACAAACAGCACGGTTACGAAACCGTCGTCATGGGCGCAAGCTTCCGTAACATCGGCGAAATCATTGAGCTGGCAGGCTGCGATCGTCTGACGATTGCTCCGGCACTGCTGAAAGAGCTGGCGGAAAGCGAAGGCGCTATCGAACGTAAACTGTCCTTCTCTGGCGAAGTGAAAGCGCGTCCTGCACGCATCACTGAAGCTGAGTTCCTGTGGCAGCACAACCAGGATCCGATGGCTGTAGACAAACTGGCGGACGGTATCCGTAAGTTTGCTGTTGACCAGGGTAAACTGGAAAAAATGATCGGCGATCTGCTGTAATCATTAAGGCGTGGCCCTGATATGGGTCACGCTACCTCTTCTGAAACCTGTCTGTCCTTCCCTTCGCAGTGTATCATTCTGTTTAACGAGACTGTTTAAACGGAATAATCATGAACACTTTACGCATTGGCCTGGTTTCCATTTCCGATCGCGCCTCCAGTGGCGTTTACCAGGATAAGGGTATCCCTGCTCTTGAAGAGTGGCTGGCATCGGCTCTGACTACCCCCTTTGAGCTGCAAACGCGGTTAATCCCGGATGAGCAGGCGATCATCGAGCAAACGTTATGTGAACTGGTTGATGAAATGAGCTGCCATCTGGTGCTGACCACCGGTGGTACCGGTCCGGCACGCCGCGATGTGACGCCTGATGCCACGCTGGCTGTTGCCGATCGCCAAATGCCTGGGTTTGGTGAGCAAATGCGCCAGATTAGTTTGCACTTTGTACCGACGGCGATCCTTTCCCGTCAGGTTGGGGTCATTCGCAAGCAGGCGCTGATCCTGAATCTGCCTGGGCAGCCGAAATCGATCAAAGAAACGCTCGAAGGCGTAAAAGATGCTGACGGTAAGGTTATCGTGCCGGGTATCTTTGCAAGTGTACCGTATTGTATACAGTTGCTGGATGGGCCGTATGTGGAAACTGCGCCCGCTGTCGTAGCATCTTTTCGCCCTAAAAGCGCAATACGCGATACAAACGCCTGAAAGTAGTCTATTCGTGATATAAATGGCAAACGCGGTGGAGTATTGAATTGTTTACGATATAGTAATTTTTGATTTACACATATCGCCAAAACGTTCAATGACTCCACTGACTCATGGTTTGCTATGTCACAACATTCTCGACCGCTGAACCGCCAGGATTATAAAACCCTAACGCTTGCCGCCCTCGGTGGGGCGTTGGAATTTTATGATTTCATTATCTTCGTCTTCTTTGCCGCTGTTGTTGGCGAACTTTTCTTCCCGGCAGATATCCCTGAATGGCTACGTCAGGTACAAACCTTCGGCATTTTTGCCGCCGGATACCTGGCGCGTCCATTGGGCGGCATCATTATGGCGCATTTTGGCGACCTGGTCGGACGCAAGAAAATGTTTACCCTGAGCATTTTGCTGATGGCGATACCGACGCTGGCGATTGGTTTGTTGCCTACCTATGCCTCAATGGGGATCCTCGCGCCGTTACTGTTATTACTGATGCGCATTTTGCAGGGCGCAGCCATTGGGGGAGAAGTACCGGGCGCGTGGGTGTTTGTGGCGGAACACGTACCGGAGCGTCGCATTGGCATTGCCTGCGGAACGCTGACCGCCGGGCTTACTGTGGGGATTCTGCTGGGTTCGGTGGTTGCAACGCTGGTGAACACCACGATGACGCAGCAGGCAGTGCATGACTACGGCTGGCGTATCCCTTTCCTGTTGGGCGGGGCGTTTGGGCTGGTGGCGATGTATTTGCGTCGTTGGCTGCAGGAAACACCTATCTTCCTTGAAATGCAGCAACGTAAGGCGTTGGCGCAGGAACTGCCGGTGAAGTCGGTAGTGAGTAAACATAAAAAGGCCGTGGTCATTTCAATGCTGCTGACCTGGTTGTTATCAGCCGGGATTGTGGTGGTGATTCTGATGTCGCCCGTCTGGTTGCAGAAACAGTATGGGTTTGCCCCCGCGCTGACGTTACAGGCGAACAGTGTCGCCACCATTATGCTGTGTATCGGGTGTCTGCTGGCTGGATTTATTGTCGACAGGGTTGGTGCCAGCAAAACCTTTATTATCGGTAGCCTGCTGCTGGCCTGTTCCAGCTGGTTCTTCTATCACCTGACCGGTAGCCACCCTGAGTATCTCTTCCTGTTGTACGGGCTGGTGGGGTTGTGTGTTGGTGTTGTGGGTGCAGTACCTTATGTCATGGTGCGGGCGTTCCCAGCAGAAGTGCGCTTTACCGGCATCTCCTTTTCCTACAACGTTTCCTATGCCATTTTTGGTGGTCTGACGCCGATTGCAGTAACAATGCTAATGAGCGTGTCGCCAATGGCCCCGGCCTGGTATGTGCTGGCGTTGTCGCTGGTGGGATTAGGTCTGGGGATTTGGCTGCGACAGGATATTTATCATCGTGATGCGAGCGTGCAGGGGGAGCTACAGCGCTTGTAAGGAATATCCCCCCGTAAGGGGGGATAACGTCGATTAGTGCGCTTCACCAATCGGCAGGATGGTACGACCAAACTGTTCGTTCAGTACTTCACCCATCGCCAGGTAAATGGCGCTTGCGCCACACACCAGGCCAACCCAACCTGCAACATGGATAATGGCTTCGTTACCGACAATGTTGCCAATAGCCAGCAGCGCGAACAGCACCGTCAGGCTCAGGAAGACAAACTGTAATGCACGGGCGGCTTTCAACGTTCCGAAGAACATGAACAGAGTGAACACGCCCCACAGACCCAGGTATACGCCCAGGAACTGACCATTTGTTGCATCTGCCAGGCCCATTTTCGGCATGATCAGGATCGCAACCAGCGTCAGCCAGAAAGAGCCGTAGGAGGTAAAGGCGGTTAAACCGAAGGTATTGCCTTTTTTATATTCCAGCAGGCCGGCAAAAATTTGCGCGATACCGCCGTAGAAAATTCCCATCGCCAGAATAATAACGTCAAAGGCGAAGAAACCCGCGTTGTGCAGGTTAAGCAGAATGGTGGTCATGCCAAAGCCCATCAGGCCCAGCGGTGCCGGATTAGCCAACTTAGTGTTGCCCATAATTCCTCAAAATCATCATTGATTGAATGGTGAAATAGTTTCCCCGAATAACGATCACAGCCTTCGGGGCGCGGCATGATAATCAGGGGAGAGAGGACTGTCTATGATCTAATAAGGGGAAAATGAATTATTTTCCCCTGTGACGAGCATCACGCTTGTGAGGTGTTGATTATTCGGCGCAGACAGGCGATTTGCAGCACGGCCGGAATGGTGACCCGATAGGCACTTCCACTCACGGCTTTTACCCCGTTTAAGGCTGCACCCACGGGGCCTCCAAGCCCTGCGCCGCGCAGGAGTCCGTGTCCGATGACGCTAACAGCAGCGTGTGTACGCAGAATCCGGGATAACTGGCCGGAGAGCAGGTGAGACACTCCTTTCGCCAGATTGCGGTCTTTCATTAATAGCGGCAACAGTTCTTCCAGCTCGGAGACTTTTGCATCGACCGCCTGCAGAAATTCTTGCTTATGCTCAGCATCCATTTTTTGCCAGGTATTTCGCAAAAAATGTTCCAGCAGATATTGTTCAATTTCGAACGTAGACATCTCTTTATCTGCTTTGAGCTTTAGCCGCTTTGAGACATCCAGCAAAATCGCCCGGTATAATTTCCCGTGCCCGCGCAATTTGTTGGCAATACTGTCACCGCCGTAATGTTGAAGCTCGCCAGCGATTAATTGCCAGTTGCGGCGGTGCTGTTCCGGGTGTCCTTCCATCGATTTAAACAATTCGTTATGACTCAGAACGCTCGACAGACGGGCTTTCCCTTTTTCGTTGTGGGTAAGTAAACGGGTGATGTCGGCGAGTTGCTCCTCACTACAATGCTGGAGAAAAGCGAGATCGTCGTCATTCAAATACGTGACATTCATACTGAGTTCTACTTATGCAGAAGGGATTAGTCGTCGCCGATGATTTTCAACGTTGCCATATCAGACGAGTTTACCGACTGACCAGAGAAGGTAATTTTGGATACACAGCGTTTGTTGTCGTTGTCGCTATTAATATTGATCCAATTGGTGGTCTGTCCCTCTTTAATGGATGAAGGGACATTCAGGCTTTGACTGGACATGCGTGCAGCTTTGAAATAAACAGATGCACCGTTCAGATGAATATCGCCACGGTCAGCGGTAAGCTGGATGCGTTTCACTACGCGACAAACGGGGATTTTTAGTGCCAGGTCGTTGGTTTCATTTCTGGGCATCGCAATCATGCCGAGAACTTTATGATCGTTAGCGTGCGCGGCGCTGCTCAGTAGAAGACCCGCCAACAGGCTGGCGGGAAGCGTTAATGCGGCTTTCATGGTGTTTCTCTTTGACGGATTCAAAAATGTGTTCGTTGCCGTCATCTTAACGCTGCCAGAAAAACGATTCATTCCTGTAATCTTTTCTTTTTATTACAATTTTTTGGTGAATGGCTGATTTTTTATTATTGGGTTTATGAATAAATTTTGAGTGGTGATTATTCGCAATTGTACTTTTCAACCGTTTTTCCCTCATTTTATTGCCACGACGCTAAAAAAAATTTTCATGCCCCCCTTGATGACGTGGGTTACGACCCCATCTTGTAGACAACCGCAGTGGTGAGTCTGAAAAAAAACGATTCAGGGTAGTTGAAACCGCACGTTTCGCCCTTATTACAGATTCACAACCACATGATGACCGAATTTTTAGTGGAGACGTTTAGATGGGTAAAATTATTGGTATCGACCTGGGTACTACCAACTCTTGTGTAGCGATTATGGATGGCACTACTGCACGTGTGCTGGAGAACGCCGAGGGCGATCGCACCACGCCTTCTATCATTGCTTATACCCAGGATGGTGAAACTCTGGTTGGTCAGCCGGCTAAACGTCAGGCAGTGACAAACCCGCAAAACACCCTGTTTGCGATTAAACGCCTGATTGGCCGCCGCTTCCAGGACGAAGAAGTACAGCGTGATGAAGCCATCATGCCGTACAAAATCATCGGTGCTGACAACGGTGATGCATGGATTGATGTAAAAGGTCAGAAAATGGCACCGCCGCAGATTTCTGCTGAAGTGCTGAAAAAAATGAAGAAAACCGCTGAAGATTACCTGGGTGAACCGGTAACTGAAGCCGTTATCACTGTTCCTGCATACTTTAACGATGCTCAGCGTCAGGCAACCAAAGACGCCGGCCGTATCGCAGGTCTGGAAGTTAAACGTATCATTAACGAACCAACCGCCGCAGCACTGGCCTACGGTCTGGATAAAGAAGTCGGCAACCGTACTATTGCGGTCTATGACCTCGGTGGTGGTACTTTCGATATCTCTATTATCGAAATCGACGAAGTTGACGGCGAAAAAACCTTCGAAGTTCTGGCAACCAACGGTGATACCCACCTGGGTGGCGAAGACTTCGACAGCCGTATGATCAACTACCTGGTTGACGAATTTAAGAAAGATCAGGGCATTGACCTGCGTAACGACCCGCTGGCGATGCAGCGCCTGAAAGAAGCCGCTGAGAAAGCAAAGATTGAGCTGTCTTCCGCTCAGCAGACCGACGTGAACCTGCCGTACATTACTGCAGACGCGACCGGTCCGAAACACATGAACATCAAAGTGACCCGTGCGAAACTGGAAAGCCTGGTAGAAGACCTGGTAAACCGTTCTATCGAGCCGCTGAAAGTTGCTCTGCAGGATGCTGGTCTGTCTGTTTCTGACGTTCAGGATGTCATCCTGGTCGGTGGTCAGACTCGTATGCCAATGGTTCAGAAGAAAGTTGCTGAGTTCTTCGGTAAAGAACCACGTAAAGACGTTAACCCGGATGAAGCTGTGGCAATCGGTGCTGCTGTTCAGGGTGGTGTATTGACCGGTGATGTGAAAGACGTACTGCTGCTGGACGTTACCCCGCTGTCTCTGGGTATCGAAACCATGGGTGGTGTGATGACCGCACTGATCGCGAAAAACACCACCATCCCGACCAAGCACAGCCAGGTGTTCTCTACCGCTGAAGACAACCAGTCTGCGGTAACCATCCACGTGCTGCAGGGTGAACGTAAACGTGCTGCTGATAACAAAGATCTGGGTCAGTTTAACCTGGATGGTATCAGCCCGGCACCGCGCGGTATGCCGCAGATCGAAGTGACCTTCGACATCGATGCCGACGGTATCCTGCACGTTTCCGCGAAAGATAAAAACAGCGGTAAAGAGCAGAAGATCACCATCAAGGCTTCTTCTGGTCTGAACGAAGAAGAAATCCAGAAAATGGTTCGCGAAGCAGAAGCGAACGCGGAATCTGACCGTAAGTTCGAAGAACTGGTTCAGACTCGCAACCAGGGCGACCATCTGCTGCACAGCACGCGTAAGCAGGTTGAAGAAGCCGGCGATAAACTGCCAGCTGACGACAAAACTGCCATCGAGTCTGCACTGACCGCGCTGGAAACTTCTCTGAAAGGCGAAGACAAAGCAGATATCGAAGCGAAAATGCAGGCGCTGGCACAGGTTTCCCAGAAGCTGATGGAAATCGCTCAGCAGCAGCATGCACAGCAGCAAGCGGGTGCAGCAGGCGCTGATGCTTCTGCAAACAACGCGAAAGATGACGACGTTGTCGACGCTGAGTTTGAAGAAGTGAAAGACAAAAAGTAATCGCCCTGATGCAGGGTAATTAATCGGCACGGGCGTAGAGATCTCTCCACGCCCGTGCTTGTATGTTAAAGGGCTGAAAAACAACAATGGCAAAGCAAGACTATTACGAGATTTTAGGCGTTTCCAAAACAGCGGAAGAGCGTGAAATCAAAAAGGCCTACAAGCGCCTGGCCATGAAATTTCACCCGGACCGCAACCAGGGTGATAAAGAGGCCGAAGCAAAGTTCAAAGAGATCAAAGAAGCCTACGAGATCCTGACTGATGCGCAAAAACGTGCGGCTTACGATCAGTACGGCCATGCAGCATTTGAGCAAGGCGGTATGGGCGGCGGCGGCGGTTTTGGCGGCGGGGCTGACTTCAGCGATATCTTTGGTGACGTGTTTGGCGATATTTTTGGCGGCGGTCGTGGTCGTCAGCGCGCCTCACGTGGTGCTGATTTACGTTACAACATGGATCTCACTCTGGAAGAAGCCGTGCGTGGCGTCACCAAAGAGATCCGTATTCCTACGCTGGAAGAGTGTGACGTTTGCCACGGTAGCGGTGCGAAGTCAGGCACTCAGCCGCAGACTTGTCCAACCTGTCATGGTTCTGGTCAGGTGCAGATGCGTCAGGGCTTTTTCGCCGTACAGCAGACCTGTCCACACTGTCAGGGCCGCGGTACGCTGATCAAAGATCCGTGCAACAAATGCCACGGTCATGGTCGTGTAGAGAAAAGCAAAACGCTGTCCGTTAAGATCCCGGCTGGTGTTGATACTGGTGACCGCATCCGCTTAGCGGGTGAAGGTGAAGCGGGTGAGCATGGCGCACCGGCAGGTGATTTGTACGTTCAGGTGCAGGTGAAACAGCACCCAATTTTCGAACGTGAAGGCAATAACCTGTACTGTGAAGTGCCGATTAACTTTGCGATGGCTGCACTGGGTGGCGAGATTGAAGTCCCGACGCTGGACGGCCGTGTGAAGTTAAAAATTCCGGGTGAAACGCAAACGGGCAAACTGTTCCGTATGCGTGGTAAAGGCGTTAAATCTGTTCGCGGTGGTGCACAGGGCGATCTGCTGTGTCGTGTGGTGGTTGAAACCCCAGTGGGCCTGAACGACAAGCAGAAGCAACTGCTGAAAGATTTGCAGGACAGTTTTGGTGGTCCAACGGGCGAGCAAAACAGCCCGCGCTCCAAAAGCTTCTTCGACGGTGTGAAGAAGTTCTTTGACGATCTGACGCGCTAATTACTGCATTACATCTGATAAAAAGCCTGGGCCTCGACAGAGTCCCAGGCTTTTTTATTTTAGTATTGAATACTAAAATTGGTTCATTAGCGATAAAAATGAATGTGCAGGATAAATGATGAGAAATGATTTCCTAAGATAAAGATTTTCTTCTATTTTGTTCCCCGACTTACCCGGAGGAATAATGGATAAGATGCTTGTTCAAAGAAATGATTTTGACCTTAATTTAATTAAGATATTTAACGCTGTTGTTGAATCAGGAAACGCTTCCAAAGCTTCTGCCAGGCTATCAATAACACCAGCAGCTGTTTCCCAGTCATTAAGCCGATTACAGAGTATCTATTCGTTTAAACTCTTTGAACGAACCCGTAAAGGACTGACACCGACTAAGAAAGGGTTAGAACTTCATAAAGTCTACTGCCACGTCCTGAATACCATCAACGATACCTATTCTCCTTCAACAGATAATGATAATCCTTCAGTCATAACGGTATTAGGTAACGATATCGTAGAGCATTACTATCTGTCACATTTTATTAATGATAGTAAGTTAACTGTGGCGTATACAATAAATCATTATGCAGTGAGTAAAAATGATAAAACAAAGTTGGCTGATATGCTATTTTCCGGCATGGGAGATATATTAATTAACATTTCTCCGCCACAAGACATGGATATTGAAGTTCATCTTGTGGATGTCTTTAGACAATATGTCTGTATTTGTGGTAAAAATAATCCATTGTCAGTCCTCGATAAAATATCGTTACATCATTTTTATTCCTTTTCGCATGCTGTATATCAATCTGATATATTCTCACCAGATATAATAGATGAGTGTTGCTATTCAACAGGTAACACCGAGAATAAAATGATGCGTAAAATAGGTTATCGTAGTGATTCGATGCTAGGGGTGGTAAACATAGTAGAAACGACAGAGATGATCTGTATTATACCTTCTGAATTGGCCTCTTTTTTTAAGCATTCAATGGGATATCACATTGAAATACTGACACTACCCGAAGAGTTGTTATTTAAAACATTACCTATTTATGCTTCTTTATATAAATA